>JAVYOO010000004.1 GCA_038734275.1 Archaeoglobaceae archaeon | reverse complement strand
CTGCGAATGTGTATTTTGTGCCCGTGATCTTTGTGTCCTTTAATTGCTCTGGCTCGGTTATTGTTACAATTCTTGTTCTCCATTCTTCGTCTCTCGCAACGAAGATCGCCTTCTCTATGATATTTTCTTCGAGGGCTGTTGCTGTGAACTCTGTGACCATTGCTCCATCCTGTCCAGTGAATCTTTTTGATTTTGCTGAGAAGATTTCTATGTAGTTGCCTATGCCGTTCAATGGCTTGTAATCCCATCTCGGGCATACCTTCACGCAGGCTCCGCAGTCCACGCAGTCCTTAAGCCAGTTCGGAAAGTCTATGGGCTTGTCTCCCGCTGTTATTCCCTTGACCGGGCAGATTGCCGAGCAGGCTGTGCAATGACTGCAGATCGCTGGCTTGATGACTTCTTCGAGCAGATTGCCGAAGAATTTCTTCTTGTGTTTTTTCTCCAAAATCGGAAATCTCCATTCTCTAAATTGCTCTCCGAGAACAAGTATTTTCATCGGGCATTTTTCAATGCAGATCTTACAGCTTTCGCCATCACAGAGCTCGGGGTTAATTTTTAAAATTCCAGCCTTTCTGTTTATTGTAATTGCCTTCTTCGGGCAAACTCTAACGCAGATCCCGCAGGCTAAACAGCTTTCAGGCTCTTCACAAGAGATCTTGAGTTTCATGCTTGTCGTTTAAAGGATTATAGATAAGCTTTGCTAAATTGGCTACTATGAATTTCGAGGATTTTTTAAACCCTAATCAAAGCTGAACTCCATGGAACTCAACATCCTTGTTGTTGGCGTTGGTGGTCAAGGGGCACTTACTACAGCCCATCTGATCGCTCGCTCAGCGATGAAGGCGGGACTGAACGTGCTTGTTGCAGAAACGCATGGAATGGCTCAGCGTGGAGGAAGCGTGGAAGTTCATGTTAGAATTGGAGATGTCCATTCGCCACTTATCCCAGATTGCGGTGCGGACATAGTTCTTGCACTCGAGCCTTCTGAGGCCTTAAGATACGCCAAATATTTGAACAAAAGATCGAAAGTAATTCTTAACTCCAGAAAAATAATTCCACCTTCAGTAACCGTAGGCTTGGCGAGATATCCTACGATTGAAGAAATTTTGGAGAATCTGAGAAAAATAACGAATGAAATCTACGAGGTAAATGCTTCTGAGATCGCTGAAAAAGTGGGGGATGCAGTTACAGCAAATGTTGTAATTGTTGGAATAATGCTCTCTTTACTAAAATTGCCTTTTAAAGTCGAACACGTTGAGGAGGTGATAAAAGAAACAATGGGGAGAGTAGAACTAAACTTAAAAGCTTTAAAAATGGGCTACAATTTTAGATTAACCCAGCCCTCTGTAGAATAAGCAGGTCTTCTGTGTCTATCTTTTCTCCCCTCTTGAACATTTCGTAAATCTCTTTTGCCTTCTTAAGGAGCTCTTCTCTTTCTATCTGCTCTTTTGTCTTATACTGTTTCGACTTTAGAGCCTTGATTACTTTTTCAAGATCTTTTATGTCTTTCTTCCTTCTGAGAGCTTCAGCATGACATTTATCTGCCTCTTTTTTACTTTCTGAGAACTTCAAATGCATTTCATCTGCAAGTTTTCTCTTCTCGTCCAGATCTTTTACCGTTTTCATCAGTTCTTCGTGGTATTTGTCCGCCTCATCTCCACATGCTTTCATTTCGTTGTTGATCTCTCTAACCTTATCCTTCAATTCTCTTATCCTCACTATGAGTCTCTTGAATTCCTCATGTTGCTCAAGTTGTGCTTTTCTTTCCTCCAGCTCTCTTTTTAGCTTGGAAATCCTTTCAACTATTGCCCTCTCTTTATCTATACTCATTACAGTGGTTTGCTGTTTGAATTCAAGTCTTCTAATTTCCTTTTCTATTTCTCCCAGAGGTCTTCCACCTTGGTCTATCTTCTTTCGCAGCTTGTCGACTTCTTTGTAGAGCTTATCTATTTCTTCATAAAGCTCGTTTTTCTTGGCTTTGAGTTCCTTGGTTTTATTGTTCAATTCATCCCTTTTGGTCCTCAATTCCTTAACTTTCTCAACTAACTGTTTCACTTCCTTGTTTAGTTCATCTCTCTTTTTTGCGCACTCCTTTGCAAACTGGTTGAGTTCATCTCTCTTCTTTGTAAATTCCTGCAATTCCTTCTCAAGCTCTGCCTTCCTTTCTTCAAGTTTCTCCAACATCATGGTCCCACAACAGCCTTTTTTAGCGTTGTGCACAGATGTTTTCATCTGGATTTAAATTTTTCTCTATGGGACTATGGTTGATGTGGAAACTAAATCTTCTATTTTGCATTCATCAGGCGATTTATCATCTCTTAATCTAAGAAAAACTGGAGCTCGTAGCTTTAAATCTTCTGTAATCTCGAGATATTCTACCTCACAAACATATTTCGGCTGACACCAATGCACCACTCTTCTCGTTTCGATCAAAAAATAAGGTGTTTTTATTTCTATTTCCTGCAACTTTTTAGAGAACCACTCAAGAAAATCTGAATCAAATCCGGAGCCAACCTGGCCGACATGCACGTAACTATTTCCAGATTTTAAAGCCAGAATAAGAGATCCAAATTTTCCCTTTCTTTCCCCTTCACCTTCGAGCCATCCAACAATTATAAACTCGCCAGTGTTTCTCTTCTTTATCTTTATCCAACTCTCCGATCTTTTTCCCGGAGTATAATAACCTCTTTTCTCCTTTCCTATAACCCCTTCTATCTCTGCCCTAACGACTTTCTCATAGAGCTCTTCACCTTTTTCCTCTACGTAATCCACAAGAGCGATTCTACGTGTATCTGAACAAAGTTCCGAAAGTATCCTCTTTCTATTTTCAAGGGGCGTTTTGTAAAGCCAACCTCGAGACTCAGTATAGAGGACATCAAATACCAAATAGTTTGCCGGAATCTTTTTAGCCAGAATTGATGCCTTAAACTTGCTATCCGTATGATCGCGCTTTTGCAGTAAACTAAAAGAGGGTTTATTTCCTTCAAATACCACGATTTCCCCATCCAGAATTGCGTTCTCTGAAACGAAATTCAAGAAATCAAACTCCGGATATCTGTAAGAAATCTCCAGCAATCTTCTGTTCTGAAGTCTTATTTTTTCATTCTTGACGTCAATAAAAGCCAAGGCTCTTGTCCCGTCCCATTTTATTTCAAAAAAATATTCAGGACTACTGAAGGGTTTTCCCTTAACTGCCAGCATCGGTTTTATTCTTTCTTCGAACCAGCTCATCTTATAGCCTCCAAGCTGGCTTTGAGTGCCTCCATTAGCGATCTTGCTGTAGGAGCTTCTTCTGGCATTAAAACCTCTCTGCCTGCAAGTTTAGCCTCTATCAGCTTCATTAGAGCCTCTTTGTATTCGTTTCTGAATTCTTCAAGTCTTAAAGGCTTTTTTAAAGCCAAAACAAGTTTTTTGGCAAGCTCAAGCTCTTCAGGGCTTATTTCTGCCTTAACTTCCCAACCGGTAATTTCCCTTGGACTGCGAATCTCGTCAATGTAGTGAAGATTGGCCATTAAAATCCCACCATTAAACTCACGTAAAGCGACAAGCCCTTCTTTCCCTCTTATTGCAATTTTTCCAATTCCCATGAGATTCGTTTCCTTCATAGCCTCTTTTAAAAGTAAGTAAGCCTTCTCAGCCCCCTTATCTGGAACTAAATAGTAGAATTGGTTGTAATAGATTATACTGAGTTCTGAAGGCTCGAAAAACTGCCTTATCTCGATTGTTTTTACACTCTTAAGGGGTATCTTTTCAAAATCCTCGTCAGTCAGAATCACATACTCGTTCTTAGAAACTTCAAAGCCCCTCGTGATTTCTTCGTCCTTAACCTCTATCCCGCATTTTTCGCAGTATTTTCTGTATCTTATTCTTCCACCGTCTCTTGAATGAAGCAAGGTGAACTTTATTTCCTTTGGAACTGCAGTGTTGTATGCCTTTACAGGAATCGAGACTAAGCCAAAGCTTATCGAACCTTTCCAGCTAGCCCTCATAATATGAAGTTCACTGAAAATAAATATATCTGTATTCAACACTATGCCACAAAGAATAAATCTTTCAACTATTACAGAATTCGTGGAAAAGCTCACTATACTCGTCGAAAAAGGTGAGGGTGAGAATGTAGAGTTTAAGGAGTTTCTTAATTCAACTCACTTAAAAGAGAGTCGTTTTAGACAGCTCGCTTGCCAGATGAACCATAGACTCATAATGGGGAAGGGAAGGGCATACTATGTGATAGGAGTTTCAGATTCGGGAATCGTGAAAGGACTGGACGAAGAGAAGTTCAATGAAACAATAGAAGTTCTTAGAAAAGTCGCAAAAGAAATCGAAGCAGAAATAAGTTCTGTTGAAAAATACAAAATAAATGGGGGATATGTAGGTATAATCGAAATCATGAAATCGAACGCCAAGGAGCATATTTTGATTGGCACTGCAGGACACGTAGACCATGGAAAATCAACCTTGGTTGGATGCCTCATAACTGGAATGCCTGACAACGGAGATGGAGCTACCAGAGTATTTCTTGATGTTTTAAAGCATGAAATTGAGCGCGGACTTAGTGCTGAACTGAGTTTTGCCGTTTTGGGCTTTAAAGATGGTAAAATTTTGAGGTTAAAAAATCCGATGAGCAAGGAGGAGAAGGCAAGAATAGTTGAAAAATCCGATAAACTTGTCAGCTTTGTTGACACAGTGGGACATGAGCCATGGCTTAGAACTACGATTCGCGGTCTATTAGGGCAAAAAATTGATTACGGATTGCTTGTAATCGCTGCAAACGATGGAGTCATGAGGACTACGAGAGAGCATCTCGGCATATTGCTGGCAATGGAATTGCCCGTAATCGTTGCAATTACAAAAATAGATATGGTTGGCGAAGAAAAGATAAAGGAGATAATTTCACAGGTTTCAAATCTTTTAAGATCTGTGGGGAGAATCCCGATACTTGTTCGAGACATCAGAGATGTCTTAAAAGTATCTAACTTTGTTTCTGAGAACAAACTGATAGTCCCAATAATTCAAACCTCTGCGGTTACACTTCAGGGGTATGATTTGCTCGAAGAACTGTTATACAGGCTTCCAAAAAGATATACTGCTGAAAAGGACTTTTTGTTGTATATAGATAAAGTCTACAGGGTTACAGGGGTTGGCGTGGTTGTGAGTGGAAGTGTTAAATCTGGAGAGCTCAGAGAGGGCGAGGACGTATTTCTCGGGCCATTTGACGATGGTAGTTTCAAACAGGTTAAAGTCATGAGCATAGAGATGCACCACTATCGGATTAGCAAAACTAAATGCGGAGACATTGTTGGAATTGCACTAAAAGGTGTTAGATACGAAGATATTCGTAGGGGGATGGTGATTAGCAAAACTATGCCAAAAGCGGTTCGCGAATTCGAGGCAGAGGTTTTCGTTTTCACTCATCCGACACTCATAAAACCGGGTTACGAGCCTGTGCTTCATTCTGAGACAATTGCCGAGACAGTAACATTTAAGGCAATTGAAAAAGGATACCTAAAAGCAGGGGATAGAGATAAAGTTCGAATTAGATTCAAATATCATCCTCAATGTGTCTTTGAAGGACAGAAGTTCATATTTAGAGAGAGCAGAAGCAAAGGAATGGGAGAAATCATCAGGGTTTTTGAATAGAGAGATATGTTTTTATAATTAAACATAAACCAATTCTTATGGAAGAGGGGATTACGAGAATTGGAGTTAGTTTGCCAAAAAATCTTTTAGATGACTTCGATAAGATAATAAAAAACCGTGGATACTCTTCAAGAAGCGAAGCAATAAGAGATGCAATTAGAGGATACATTGCAGACTATAAATGGCTTGAAAGTGAAAAAGGCGAGGTTATAGGAGTTCTTGTTGTTGTTTATGACCACCATGTAAAAGGAGTTAGCGATGCCATTATCTCCCTTCAGCATCAGTTCGCACACATAATCTCTTCAAATATGCATATCCACCTCAGCGAAGATCAATGCTTGGAGATAATAGTGGTAAAGGGAAACATGGAAGAAATAAAGAAACTGGTAGATAGGATTTCCGCAACGAGAGGTGTGCTAAACCATAAAATGATTACAGCACAGAAAGAAATTCAATAGACAAATGCATCTACAACGACGTGAACAACCCCGGGAGAGTAGTTTTTTACCTTTCTGATCTGAAGTATTTTGCATTTTTTTCCAACCCTTTCGCAGGCTTTTTGAACTCTGTAGACAGGCCTATCAAGCACCTTGAGCGGAGTTGATTCGTGATAGTGAATAGTTCCCTTACCATTTAAGGCTCGAATCCCCACTTCCAGAAAATCTTGGCAAAAAATGTGACCCATTACCACTCTGTCCGCAATTCTTTCGGGAGTAAGTAGCATTGAGTCCCCAAGGATTGGTAAAACGTTATTTAGCTTGTTTAATCGAATGTTTTCAAGCAAGTAGTAATATGCGTCTGGATTGATCTCAATTGCGAACACTTTTTCTGCTTTTTTTGCAATTGGAATCGTGAAGTATCCTATTCCAGCAAACATATCCACTACGATTTCATCCTTAGCCTCGTTTGCAACTCTCTGCCTTTCATGTTGATTTCCGAGACTAAACATCACCTTTGTTATGTCAAGCTTGAAAAAACAGCCATTTTCAACATGCACAGTTTCACTGCCCTCTCCAGCCAAGAGTTCAAGCTTTGGTTTTCTAATCATCCCCTCTTTGCCCAGGTCTCTCCAAACTGCTCTTAGTCTCGGATTTGAGATTAAGATCGAATTTGCTATCTCTCTTGCGTATCCGGACAATTCTTCTCTGAGCTTTATGATTGCAAGATCTCCGATAATTTTGTATCTGCTTGGTAGATGTTTACGAAACTCTTTGGGGATTCTATCTTTAATCAGATCAAAAAATCTTTTTCTTGGATTCTCAATAGGATAAGATTGCTCAACTACTTCAAATTCTAAAAAATACTGCTCAAATTCGTCCAAAATTGGGATTTCTACGTAATCACCAACTCTTTTGATATATCTGCTCCTATCCTCAGCCCCGATTTTTTCTACAAGTCTTCGAACTTCTTCTGCATTTTCCTTTCTAACTCTTAATGCCTTCATAAATCCCGCGGAAAAGCATAAGTTCTGCTTTTATACTCAAAGATAAAAACCTCCTTGCCTACTTCTGCACCAAATGGCCTCGGAACGAGCACTATATCCCCCTTCTCAGTCATGACTTCTGCGGTGCTCTCATCAAGATAAGTTATAACTCCCCAGCCAAAAGATTCTTTTTTAGCCACGAGAGTCGTGTTCGTGATATTTGCATGCTTCCCACTTATCAAATCGATACCTTTCCCAGCTCTGGAGTTTTTAACAACGTAGAGGTTTTCTCCTTTTACTACAACGTCCATATCTTCGTATTCAGGTAATCTGACGAGAAATGTAAATCGATAAACGTCTCTACCATCAATTCTTGTGTGCAGTTTTTTACTTTCCAGAATTTTTCCGCCAAGTTCTTCAGCGATCTTTTTAGAAATTTTTTCTCCAAGTTTTCTGCTCCCCAAGTAAAAGTCAATACCCTTCTTCATGATTTCGAACTTCGAAATGAAGTCTTTATCACCTTCACATTCCATAATAGTTTTCTCTACTATTTCCCTCGCTTTTTGAATCTCTTCTTCTCTCAGCTGTCTTTTACCTGCTCTGAGCTGAACAATGGATTCATAATAACCACCACTTTCCATTGAGCACTTCGGGCAGGAAATTCTGTGCACTTTGTAGTTTATTGGAATCTCAGTTTCAACAAAATCGCCATGCAAAATCCCTCTCAGGATTGCAATTTTGTCGTAAACGACGATTTCTTGAACTTCAAAATCCTGAACAACTCGAATTTTTTCGGCAATCCAACTTTCAATTGCCTCACCAAGGCCAATTTTTTGCCAGTCTTTACCCATTTTAACCGAATTACATTTACTGCATACTTCTAAAGTAAATTTCTCAATGCTTGCTACCTTCTCTCTTTCTATGAGACATTCCCCACAGACCTTATACTTGCTCTCTTTTCCACAGACTACGCATCGCACAACTTTTGTCATTGAAAGGATTGATAAAGTGATCTATAAATTTAGAAATTTTATAAAAAATAAAAATTAATTTAAACACACAAAAGTAAGCCAGTTCGTCTACGAATAAAAACGAACACAAGATATAAATACGATTTTGCTCAGCTAATTTTGGTGATTTTAGATGATGACCGGAAAAGAGTATATTGAAAGTTTGAAAAAATACAAGCCAAAAATTTACTTTATGGGAAGAAGAATAGAGAATGTCGCTGACGATCCAATAACGGCGCCTCATGTAAATGCTGCAGCAATGACTTACGAGCTTGCCCACGATCCAAGATTTGAAGATGTAATGACCGCCATTTCGCATTTAACGGGGGAGAAAATAAACCGATTCAATCACATTCATCAGAGCACTGAGGATCTTGTCAAAAAAGTCAGAATGATCAGGGTTCTCGGACAGAAGACTGGTTCCTGCTTCCAGCGCTGCGTTGGCTGTGATGCGATGAATGCAATTTACATAACGAGCTACAACATCGACAAGAAGTATGGCACAGATTATCACGAGAGGGTTAGGGAATACATAAAGTTCGTGCAGAAAAACGATCTCATGCCCGCTGGAGCCATGACAGATGTAAAGGGGGACAGAAGCAAAAGGCCGAGTCAGCAGGCGGACAAGGACATGTATGTAAGGGTTGTGGAAAAAAGAGAAGACGGGATCGTTGTTCGAGGAGCAAAAGCTCATATCACCGGTGTAGTCAACTCCCACGAGATCATAGCGATGCCCACAAGAGCTCTTGAAGCCGACGATAAGGACTACGCTGTTGCCTTTGCGGTGCCAGTTGACGCTGAAGGCGTTACCATGATCTTTGGGAGGCAAACGAACGATCTTCGCAGACTCGATGGAGACATAGACTGCGGAAATGCGAAATATGCTACTGTAGGTGGTGAGGCATTGGTGATCTTTGACGATGTCTTTGTTCCTTGGGAGCGCGTTTTCATGTGCGGGGAATACGACTTCGCTGGCGAGCTCGTTGAAGTCTTCGCTACCTTCCACCGCCAGAATTATGGGGCATGCAAAGTAGGAGTTGCGGACGTGCTTATTGGGGCAACAGCAAACGTTGCAGAGATGCAGGGAATTGCCAAAGCCTCGCATGTTGTTGACAAGATCACCGAGATGATACACTTGGCTGAAACTTGCTGGTGCTGCACCCTCGCGTGCTCTTACGAGGGCTATAAGACTCCCTCAGGAGCTTACATGCCAAATCCCTTGCTTGCAAATGTAACAAAGCTTAACATCACGAGATTCCCGTATGAGTGGTCAAGGATTGCTCAGGACATCACTGGCGGGATCGTTATAACATTGCCCTCTGAAAAAGATTACAAGAATCCAGAAACTAAGCATTTGATCGAGAAGTATCTCAAAGGAGTTGCTGAGACTCCGACTGAGCAGAGAATGAGAATGATCAGACTCGTGGAGAACCTTTCAATCGGTGCTGAATTGCCAGAGTCTATGCATGGCGCTGGATCACCGCAGGCACAGAAGATAATGATCGCAAGAAGGGGCAATCTGGAGATGAAGAAAGAGCTTGCAAAGGTAATTGCAGGAATAAAGGAAGATGAGCACTTCAAGAAAATAAGAGGGGTCAGCGAAAAAGAATTCTTTGCAAAGCTGAAATGAAAATTGCGGTGAAGTATTGCGGAGGCTGTAATCCGACTTACAAAAGAGAGGAAATTGAAGAAGTGCTAAAAAAGCACTTTCAGATTTTTTATTCTGGCGATTCAGAGCTTTTAGTCTGCATTAGCGGATGCAAGAGAGGTTGTGCGGGAGAAAAGGCTAAGGGGAATTTTGTGCACTTCGACGAGAAGGCTGAAGAAGAAGAGATCTTAAGAAAAGTAATAGAGAAAATTTTCAAAGCTGAAAAGTCCGCTTAGAGGTGGTTAAAGAGTATAATTTCTAAGTTCTGAACATTCTATTTTGAACCTCTTCTTCAACTCCTCAAGTATGTCTTTTACGTCTATTACTCCCGCTTCAGGTGGGTAAACGCCATTTATGTAGTCCTCATTTAGCAATTTTAGAGCGGTTATCGCACAAGGCAAGGCAGTGGCTTCAGTTGCGTCTTTACAAGCTATTTTATACGTAATCGAGCATTCTTCTCCATTTTTAGTTCCTTTAAGCCTTACACCCAGCCCAACCCCTGTAAGGGCATATTCGCCGAGCCTGTCGCTAACATTTGCAAGGATTTTTTGAAGTTCCTCAGGCTGGATTAGCTTATCTAATGACTTTGAAATTCAGTTCACCTACATTTATTACCCCGTCTCCTGTAAGCCCTAACTGAGAGAACACCTTTGCAATCTCATTTAGTTCAGATGGCCATATTCCGCCTTTGTTATAAACTTTTCTCACCTTCATATATCTCGGAATGGTTATCGGTTCGGGATGACCCACATTAGCCACTTCCCATGGTCCAATGGGTTTGGGAAATTCGAAAATCTCCGGTTCAGAAAGAGCATCTACCAACTCTCCATCCTTGTAAGTTTTCACCATACCAGTTATTGCATGAAAGTAATGTTCTATAATCGCTGGACCCATTGTTGGATCAATAGCAGTCCATACCCAATAAGTTCCGACTTCTTCGACTTTATCCAGTCTTCCGCTTCCATATTTAGCAATCAAATTAGTTATTCCGGGTGTTGCACCCATGCCCACAATGGCGGTCATTTTCTTTCCTATAGCTAATTCGTTTAAGTTCAGAGCATCTGCGGTGGAATCATAGTCATCGTTTATGTCTATGTAATCCACACCACAGCGAATTGCAGATTTTAAAACTGGAACGCCAAATTTGTAAAATGGTCCTACAGCGTTCACAACAACTTCTTTTCCCTTTAAAACTTCCATGAGCTCTTCTTCACGGGAAGCATTCACCTTCACGACTTTAACGTTACCCAAATCTCTTACAACTTCTTCTGCTCTTTCTACATTTATGTCTCCTATTGTCAATTCCAATGAACTGTCAATTTCGAGAATTTTCCAAACAATTTTCGATCCAATATGCCCCATACCACCTAATACTACAATTCTGTCCATGAACAAAATGTAATTTTTTAGTATTTAAAATTTAGTATTAAAATTAAAATTGGAAACCAAATTTCAGAGTTCAGCTTCGAAGTCTTCAACGGTATAGGTAAAGTCTTCGCCCTTTGCTTTTTTAATCTCCCTTGCAATTAGCCAGTAAACCAAAGCAAGGGCTTTTCTACCCTTGTTGTTCGTCGGAATAACTAAATCCACGTCTGCAGTTGAGTTGTTTGTATCGCAGAGAGCAATTACCGGGATTCCGATCTTCGTTGCTTCTGCAATTGCCTGCTTGTCTATCGCGGGATCGTTTACAAAGACTATGTCCGGTTCAGTGTATTCTTTTATGTTTGGATTCGTAAGCGTTCCCGGGACGAATCTGTCGATTATATATTTGGCCCCAATTACTTCTGCGAGCTTTTTGACTGGTTTGTGAGCATACTGCCTCGCTGCCACGAGCAGGATTTTAGATGGTTCGTATTTAAGAAGGAGTTTAACGCAAGCCCTAATCCTTTCATCGAGTTTCTTTATATCAAGTATGTAGAGTCCATCCTGCCTAACCTTGAATATAAACTCCCTCATGTCTCCCGTTTTTACCTGCGTTCCGATGTGCACACCTGCTGCAAGATATTCCTCTGGCGGAATGAGATACTCATACTCCGTTTCCATCATATTCTCACCATCTTTGCATTGAGCATTTCTTCGAGTCTTATCATCTCATTTAGCTTCGAAATTCTTTCTCCCCCAACCACGCCGGTCTTTATTAACTTTGCGTTAAAAGCCACTGCAAGGTGAGCAAGATAATTATCCTCTGTTTCGCCACTTCTGTGGCTTACAACAATCCTATATCCATTTTCTTTGGCCAGTTTTACTGCCCTAAAGGTGTCAGTTAAAGTTCCAATTTGATTAGGTTTCACGAGCAGGGTATTTCCCGCTTTAAGCTCGATACCCTTCCTTAATCTTTTGACGTTGGTCACAAAGAGGTCATCACCACAAACAAAACATTTAACACTTTTTGTAAGTTCAGCAAAGCTTTCAAAATCATTTTCATGGAACGGATCTTCAACGTATAAAAGGTTGTAATCTTCAACGAGCTTCGATATATATTCGATTTGTTCTTCTCTACTGAGCTTTTTATCATTATACACGTATTCTTTTCCATTCCAAAGCTCACTTGCTGCAACATCTATCCCTATTCTGACTTCAATGCCAATTTCGCTTTCAACCTTCTTTATTGCCTTGCTCAGCACTTCAAAAGCCATTTCGTCGCTTATTTGAGCAGCCCATGCGCCCTCATCCCCCTTGGCATAGAATATCTTCCTTGTTTTTAATTCTTCCATTACCTTCCTATGAACTTCAGTATTCGTTTTCTGGGCTTCTAAAAAATTCTTGGCCCCTACGGGGATTACAAGGAACTCCTGTATATTTGTTGACCCTTCAGCGTGCTTTCCACCACCAATTACGTTTCCGAGTGGGTAGGGTATCTCCTTTGCAAAGACCCCACCAAGATAAAGGCACAAAGGCATTTCCAAGATGGCAGAAGCACATTTAGCGGAAGCAATACTTGCGGAAACCGCAAAATTACCTCCGATATTGGAAAAGTTATCAGTGCCATCCAGAGTTCTTAATGCGTTATCGATCTCTTCCTGTTCGAAGACATTTATTCCGATTAAGGCTTTTGAGACTTTTTCTTCGATCTCCCTATATTTTCTGGGGTTAACCACGACAGCTTCCTCACTGCCAGTTGAAGCTCCGCTTGGTGCTGATGCTCTACCAACAAAGCCGTTGCTTTCAACTTCGCATTCGACCGTTTCGCGCCCTCTGCTATCAAAAATTATACGATAGCGAACATCTTCGATTATCACTTGATCACCTCAAAACATCTCGTATTTTTCTAGCCAAATAAAGCGGTTAGACCTTCTTTTTACAGTGATGGGAATTACACCTTTCTCGAATTCTTCTTGTGCTATATCAATAGGATCAGTTTTATTCGTCTCGATTAAAATAGGGGCCCCCATTGCTATCTGCAATGCCCTCGCTCCAATGATCCGGGCCTTTTCAAATCTCGTGTATTTAAACGGGAAATTCTCTTTAATGCTAATCACCTCTCAGATGGGGCCGCCGAGATTTGAACTCGGGTCTCCGGCTCCCGAAGCCGAAAGGATATACCAGGCTACCCCACGGCCCCCCGGAATTTTGCAATTTCACCAATTACAGATTTATGAGTTATAAACATTCTTCTACAGCAATATCTTTCGATTCCAAGCTCATCCAATGCCTCTTTCGGAGATTTTCCGGCTTTTAGTAACTCAAGGTATTTCTCGTAGATATGTCCTATCACCGCTCCACAGGAAAAGCACCTAATTGGAAAATCACTTGCCCTTTCCTCTTTGAATACCAAAAAGATCACCTGTAAGATGTTTGCCTTCTCTTTCTTGCTCCTCTTCCTCCCTGTAGCTTTGGAAGCTTTCTTCTTATGTCGTTAACAAGCAATGTTCGATCATATTCAAGAAATGCCTTTCTTAGTTCTTCGTCTCCACTGAATTCCACGAGTGCCCTTGCTATCGCGGTTCTTGCTGCTTCCGCTTGGCTAACAACACCTCCACCTGAAACATTTACTTCGATGTCAACTTTTTTAGCCAGCTCTCCCGCGATTTTTATCGGCTCAAGCATCATCTTCTTGGGTAATTCTTGTGGGTAAATCTCCAACGGGATTTTATTGATTCTAATTCTGCCGACTCCATCCCTTGCTACCGCCCTTGCTACTGCGGTTTTTCTTTTACCACTCGTAACAACTATCTTCACTTAGCCCACCCCAAGTGTTTGCTAACTTCCTCGAGATAAACAAACTTTTCTGTTTTTGAAACTTTCTCAAACAATGCGTTTTCAATCTTCTGGAATTCCTTACCTCTGAGCTCTTCAGGAACCCCTATGAAGACTCTAAGCCTTCTGTATGCTTCTCTGCCTCGCCTACTACTCCATGGAAGCATTCCCCTGACGGTCCTTTTGAATATCTTTTCCGGATGTTTTGGAAAATACGGGCCCTTTTCCTTACTGCCCCTGTCGTATTTGGCTTTATATCTTTGGAATATTTCCCTCTCACTACCCGTTATTACTGCTTTTTCAGCATTAACCACCACAATTCTTTCTCCGTTTAACAATCTCTTTGCAATGATGCTTGATAACCTCCCAAGAATGTGCCCTGAGGCATCAATAATGACGTATTCCCCACCCAAGGTCTCAAGAACTCTCTTGATATTCATTCTCTCACCTAAATTAAAATTCTAACAGATTTACCAGACGGATTTATCTTCAATAGATCCTCGATCTTCATACACTCCCCACCAGCTTCCTTTATCTTAGCAATAGCGGTAGCAGAAAAGCTGAATGCTGCAACCTTTACTGGTTTACTTAGTTCCCCACCGAGAACCTTTCCCGGAACCAAGATATACTCCCCTTCTTTTGCAAATTTCTCTATTTTATCCAGTCCCACCTCTGCCCAATCTCTGGCTGGTGAGGCCAGTCTTTCTGCCACATATCTCCATATCCCGACTTTATTTTTTGCACTCTCTTCAAGCAGTAAATTTATGAGATTTACAAGCCTTGGATTTGTTTTTCTCTTCTGCAACTCCCTAACTTTTCCCATACCTTACACCTCGATGTATTAATCCCCGTTACCATACTGAATTTAAATTTTTGCTTGTTTTAGGGTAATTTTAAATACTACGAGAGGATTGGTGAATGTGGAAGAACTTGAGATTGAACTACTTAAGATACTGGAGGATAACGCAAGGATTGACTACGACGAAATAGCTGAACAACTAGGGATAGATGTTGAAACTGTAAAGAATACCATAAAAAAGCTTGAAGAAAACGGAGTAATACTGAAGTATAAAACAATAGTGAATTGGGACAAGGTTTACGAGGATTATGTATATGCCATAATAAACTTAAAAGTCTCACTTTCAAGGGAAAAGGGATATGATGACATCGCCAAGAGAATTGCGAAGTTTCCCGAAGTTCATGCTGTAAGGCTTGTGAGTGGTGAGGCAGATTTTCAGGTTGTGATTAAAGGTAGAAGTCTTAAGGATGTGGCATTCTTCGTCGCAGAAAAGATTTCAACGATCCCTGAAGTTAGGGATACGATTACTCATTTCGTCCTGAGAACTTATAAGGAAGAAGGGGTGACGCTGTTTGCAGATGAGGAAGACAGAAGACTTGCATTTGTCCCGTAGATTGGCGAAAAAAGTTCAGGAGCTAAAACCTTCCGGCATTAGGAGATTCTTTGACCTCGTAATAGGTAGAGATGACGTTATAAGCTTGGGTGTGGGCGAACCGGATTTCCCGGTTCCATGGAGGATCCGAGAAGAGATGATATACTCGCTGGAAAAAGGATACACTTCCTATACCTCAAATGCGGGGTTACCAGAACTGAGGGAGGGTATTGCAGAATATTATCGAAGATTTTCTCTTGAAACTTTTCCTGACAGAATAATCGTCACTACTGGAGCGAGCGAAGCGATTGATCTCGCAATAAGAGCCATAATCGACCCGGGCGATAGAGTCATACTTCCTGAGCCAGCCTATGTGAGCTATAGACCTCTCATCAGCTTATGTGGTGGTGAGGTTATCTCAATCCCCACGAATCCGGATTTCAAACTCTCTGGTGAATTAATAGGGAAATACGCAGATGATAAAACCAAAGCCATAATTTTGAACTACCCAGCAAATCCTACAGGAGTTAGCTACCAAAAAAAAGAGCTTGAAGAGATTGCTGATAGCATTATAGAGCACGATTTGCTCGTAATTTCAGACGAAATTTACGCTGAACTCACCTATGACTTCAAACATGTAGCCATAGGCTCTCTTAACGGTATGGAAGACAGGGTCATAACAATAAATGGATTCTCAAAGGCTTTCTCAATGACGGGGCTAAGAGTCGGATACATAATCGCTCCAGAAGATATATTGAACGGTATTTTGAAAATACATCAATACTGCATGCTCTGTGCACCAATAACTTCTCAGATTGGGGCTATTGAGGCTCTAAAGTGCCTTGACGAAGTGGAAAAAGCGAGAGCAGAGTATTTGCGAAGAAGAAACTACGTTTTCAAGAAGTTAAGCGAATTTCTTGAAATAAAGAAGCCAGAAGGGACCTTCTATGCATTTCCGAATATCTCCTTAACCAATATGGGCAGTGAAGAATTTGCTGAGAAGTTGTTATTTGGTAAGAAAGTTGCGGTTGTGCCCGGAAATGCCTTTGGAGAGTGTGGAGAAGGATACGTTAGGTTAGCCTTTGCTGTGAAATTCGAAAAGCTTAAAGAGGCTTTAGATAGGATGGAGGAGTTCGTCCATGGCAAAGGTTAAGCTTTTTGCCTTATTTAGAGAACTTGCGGGAGTGAGCGAGATCGAAGTTGAAGGTAGAAATTTGAGGGAGATTCTGGAAAACCTTACAAAAAGGTTTCCAAAACTTAGAGAAGTTTTCTTTGAAGACCAGAAACTGAAAGAATTCGTTCAAATAATGGTTAATGGAAAAAATGCCCGTGGTAATCTCGACTTCGAGGTTTCGGATAGAGATCTGATAGCAATATTTCCGCCAGTAAGTGGAGGATAGTTTTTTCTGCAATCGCGCAAATATTAACTGAATGATCATATACGGCAAACCCTACAACGACTCAGAGATTCTTGCGGTGATGCATCCCCTTCTTAGGGAGTGGTTTCTATCGAAATTTAGCTCATTCACGCCCCCTCAAAGGTTTGCGATCGTTGAATCTCATCTTGGCAGAAATGTCCTCATAACTTCTCCCACCGGGAGCGGTAAAACACTTGCAGCGTTCATTTCCTCATTAAGCATGTTATTACAAAAAGCTGAAAAAAGCGAGCTCAGTGACGAGGTTCATGTTGTATACGTTTCCCCCTTAAAAGCCCTTAATAACGACATAAGAAAAAACCTTGAAGAACCTCTTAGAGAAATATATGAGCTTGCAGAAAAAAAGGGCATTGAGCTTCAGGAAATAAGAGTAGCGGTTAGAACAGGAGACACTGATGCCACAGAAAGGCAGAAACAGATGAAAAAACCGCCACATATTCTAATAACAACCCCAGAAACGCTTGCAATAACTTTATGCAGTCCAAAGTTTTCCAAAGCTCTCAGAAACGTGAAGTTCCTGATCGTGGACGAGATTCATGCAATGGCGGAGAACAAACGTGGAGTTCACCTTTCGCTTTCAATTGAAAGACTTCAGAGAATTCAGCTTGGAAAAATGGTTAGAATAGGACTTTCCGCAACAATAGCGCCGCTTGAAGAGGTTGCAAGATTTCTCGTTGGCAGAGAATACGGAGTTGAGCGTGACTGTGTGGTTGCAGATGTGACTTTTGAGAAAAAGACAGATATAAAGGTAGTTTCTCCTTTGAGCGACTTTTTCAATCTATCTGCGGAAGAAATCAACGAAAGGTTATACGATACCATCGCAGAACTTGTTAAAAAATCGAAGACAACCCTTATCTTCACAAACACAAGAAGTGCCACCGAAAGAGTGGTTTACTACTTGAAGAAAAGGCTTAATGAACCGATTAGGGCACATCACAGCTCTCTCTCAAAAGAAGTCAGACTTGAAGTAGAGAATGAGCTTAAGGAAGGAAAGCTGAAATGCGTTGTTTCATCAACAAGCCTTGAGCTTGGCATCGATATAGGCTATATTGACTTGGTGATCCTTCTCGGTTCTCCTAAAAGCATAAACAGAGCTCTTCAGCGAATCGGGAGAAGTGGGCACAGACTTCACGAAGTCTCGGTAGGCAGAATAATCGTTCTTGATCCAGATGACCTTGTTGAGTGCACAGTTCTCGCCAAGGAAGCCATGGATCGAAATCTCGACAGAATAAAGATTCCAGAGAATTGTCTGGATGTGCTATGTCAGCACGTGGTCGGGATGTCCATTGAAAAGAAGTGGACAGTAGATGAGGCTCTTGCTCTGATTAGAAATGCATATCCTTATAGAAATCTCAGCAGAGAGGACTTTTTATCGGTGCTTCGATATCTCTCTGGTGAGTTTTCCGAGCTTGAAAGAAAGAACGTTTACGCAAAGATATGGTTCGACGAAAATGAGGGAACTTTTGGAAGAAGAGGAAAGATGGCAAGACCGATTTATTATCTTAACGTGGGCACGATTCCCGATGAAGTTGCAATAGGGGTGGTAACCAAGGAGGGAAAAATGGTCGGCAAAGTAGAAGAGGATTTTGCTGAAAGACTCGTTGCTGGCGACATCTTTGTGCTTGCGGGGAAGACTTTCAGATTTCTAAAATCTAAGGGGATGAACATAATTGTTGAAGAAGTCGAAGGTGAGAAGCCAACAGTGCCAAGCTGGTTTAGCGAACAGCTACCATTGAGCTACGATCTTGCTTTGCGCATTCAGAAATTCAGGGGAGAGATTGAGAAAAGAATTGATTCGAATGCGATTGAATGGCTCATGGAGAATTACAACCTGGACGAGAAATCCGCAAATGCCATCTACAGATTCTTTGTTGAGCAAAAGCTTTTCAGTGAGATCCCAACTGATAAAAAGCTTGTAATAGAAAAATTCGAAGGGGAGAAGAACTACTACTTTTTCCACACTCTCATCGGCAGAAGAGCGAATAGTGCTATTTCAAGAGTCTTTGCATACCGGGTTGGCTTGATGAAGAACTGCAATGTCCAAATGGTAGTAAACGACAATGGCTTTGCTTTAATTCTTCCGCCATATAAATTCCTGAACGATGCTGAATTAGAGTCGCTGTTCATGATTCCAAATTTCGAAGAGCATTTAATTCGATCTCTCGACCATACTGAACTTTTACGGAGACGCTTTAGGCATGTGGCAGTTAGAAGTTTTATGATCTTGCGAAACTATCTCGGCAGAGAGAAAAGCGTATGGAAACAACAGCTAAACGCTGATGCTATCCTTAACTTTTTAAAGCGTTACTACCCAGACTTTCCAGTGCTGAAAGAAACATATCGGGAGATCATGGAAGATTCGATGGATATCCAAAATGCACTTGACTATCTTTCAAAGATAGGAAAGGAAATCGAGATCAGAATCATCAGAACCCCTTATCCGAGTCCATTCGCCTTTAACCTATTCGTGCTTGGAGAAGAAGATGTTGTATTGATGGAGGACAGAAGAAAGGTTCTTAGAGAGCTTCATGAGAAGGTCATGAGCATTATAGGGGGTGGAAGTTGAAGCTAAAGTTATACTTAGATTTCGTGAAGATCGAGCACACACTATTTGCTCTCCCGATTGCCTATGCTGGAGCTCTTTTAGCGGGAGAAATAACCCTTAGAGTTGCTTTCTTAATCTTTACTGCATTCACTGGCCTAAGGACATTTGCAATGGCCTGCAACAGGATAATCGATCGTGAAATCGATGCAAAAAATCCAAGGACTGCAAAAAGACATTTGCCTGCTGGTCTGATCAGTCTTAGAGAAGCTTATGCAATAGCAGTGGTTGGTCTTATTGTTTATTTCGTCTCCGCTTATCTGATAAACCTTACCGCATTCATACTCTCCCCCATTCCAGCAATTGTCTCTTATGTGTATCCATACCTGAAAAGGTTCACATGCTTTTCTCATTACTTCCTTGGGCTTAGCGTTGCCTTCGCATTGCTTGGTGGCTGGATTGCCGTGAAGGATAGTATAATGATCCCTGAGAATGTTCTGCTGTTCTCTTTGGCGCTTCTTTTCTGGGAAGCTGGATTTGACATGATCTATGCCCTCCAGGATGCTGAATTTGATCGAAAAGAGCGTTTGCATTCTGTAGGTGGGCATTTTGGAGTAAAATTTGCAAAAAGGCTTTCGATTCTAAATCATGCTATCTTTTTTTCATTGCTGGTTTTAGCTTTTGCCACCGAACCAATAATCGGGTTCGCCTTACCATTCGTTGCGCTTCTGCTAATTTTAGAGCACTATCTCATTCGGGAAAAGCATGATGAGGAAAGAATTCAGATGTCTTTCTTTTATCTTAACGCAATTCTCAGTGCATTGCTGTTTCTTTCGATTTTTGTGCAATTCTTGCTGAATTTAGAAATTTAAAAATTAAATAAGCTGAAGACCGAGCTGATAAGCGGATTTTAGCAGATCTTCTCTCTCCCTAACAGTCCCAGCTTCATTTAGCCCATTTCCACCTACAATTCCCACGAGTTTCATGCCGAAATTTGAAAATCTCTTTCCGAGCTCTTTCATAACTGCTTCTCCATCGTTCCCCCTCCCCTGAGTATAGACAAGCACGAGTTTCTTTCCCGCAAGCTTAGATTCTCCTCTTAGAACGTTTATCGTTGCAAGAAGTCTGTCAAGGAAGGTTTTTGTCTGCGCGGTGACATGACCCATGTATATCGGAGTTCCAATAACCAATCCCTCTGCACTTCTTATGGCTTCGTAGATCTTTTGCATATCGTCCTTTTGCTGACATTCTCCATGAACCTGGCAGTAAAAACATCCCTGACACCAGTTTATGCTCAGCTCATTTATTTTAAATATACCAACTTCTGCGCCCTTAGATTTAGCCCCTTCTAAAACTTTTTTAACCAGAATCTCGCTGTTGCTTTCAGTTCTCGGACTACCCACAATCCCAACTATTTTCATGTCGTTTCGAGGTGAAAACTGTTCAAAAATTTTATCAAAATTGAAACCAGAAAAGCAAAAGCCTTTAAAAACCATCGACATTATAGCTTAAAAGGGGGCCGTGGGGTAGCCTGGGTATCCTCTCGGCTTGGGGTGCCGGTGACCCGAGTTCAAATCTCGGCGGCCCCATTTCACCACAATTTTAAAAAGTGATTTCGTAAAAACTTTTCACACTCACAAAATAGCCGTGGAGCTTTATAAAACTCCCGATTTCAGCTACGATGATCAGCCGATTTATTTTTGTTTTCAGCTCAAACTTGAAGAAAAAAGAATTAGAACGAATATTTGAACTCATGCCCGGTATGAGAAAAGCTAATAATTAAAAAGAACAATCTTTAATTATATGATAAAATCTGAAGAAATTAGGAAATCCGTGGAAATACCTGAATGGATTGAAGATATATTTGATAGATATCTTACTGCGGAGTTTACGTATATGGATGGAGAGACACCAAGAACGATCGCAGTTCTTCCTTATTACGATTCGAAAAGGAAATCAATAGTGATTACCACTTCGCCAGCTTTTTATAAGAAGGTAAGTTGTGTTAAGAGGAATCCAATGGTTTCTATACTGTTTAGCAACTCGAAATACAGTGGCATTGAGGAAAATGCGGTTGTTTTGGTGTACGGTCTGGCAAAAGTTGACGAAGACATAGAGAAAAATATGGGCTATATCATGAATCTAATGATAAACCAAAAAGACTCGTGGAAAAAGACTGTCGTGGCTAAAATGGTTGAAGAACTAATGTCTCCGATGGCTAAAAAGCTGATGGATTGGTATGTCTACAGAATAGTCATCGAAGTGAAACCTCAAAAGATACTTGTTTGGCAGGATGGTAATTTAGATAAGCCTCCTGAAGTCTTGGAGGTGAGATTTTGAAGCTTGAAAAACTTTTGAAGGGGTTTGAAAGGGCAATAGTCTCATTTTCCGCCAATGGTTACCCAATCAGCTTCCCTTCGACTAAGTTTAGAATTCTGGAAAAAAGGATAGTGCTCCCGAAGCCAAAGGGTTTGCAGTTCGATATTAAGACAAAGAAGGCTTGTTTGCTTTTTCATTCACACAATGAGTTCGTAAAGAATATCAGATCAATTACATTATACGGAACCTTAACCCAAAAAGGTGAAATTCTCGAATTTGAGCCAAAAAAATGCTACAAATTTAAGCAAGGTGGCATTTTGAATACACTCAGATTTATATTGAGAGGTAAGAGAAGGGTTAAAAAGTTCTTTGAAGTATACGAAGAAAAATGAACTTTCAGTAATTTACAAAGGAAAATTATCCAAAAAATTTTTAAATAATTTGTAGCATTTATACCTGTGGAAAATATAGATTGGAAGACAGTAGTGGATGAGCTCTCTTCCGCAGTTGTCATTGTTGACTGGCGTGGGAGAGTAATATATGTGAATAAAATCTGGGAGAAGTAAGCGGATTGGAGTATGATGAAATGCTAAACAACCCCCACAAATATTTCGAACCAGAAGATTATACAAAACTCGTTGAGTTGGTCGTTAGAACTTTTGTAGAGAAAGAAGAAAGTAGACCCGCCCCTTATTATTAGATCTTTCGACGCTTGGGGGCGTATTCATTGGCTTGAAGCCAGAACAAGATTCGCAGAAATGAATGGAAAGCCCTATTGCATAATAGTCTACACCGATGTCTCCGATAGAATTGCTTTGCAGAAAAGAATAGAAGATCTTAACGAATATCTCAAACTGCTGAATAGCATGCTGAGACATGACATATTAAATATCTTCACGAGGGTGTACACATTTTTGGAACTTTTGGAGGAAGAATCCCAGCACAAATTGATCCAGAAAGTGAAAAACGCAGTAAATACCGGTATAGAACTCGTAAAAAAGATGAAAGAACTGGAATCTTCAGCAGAAATTAAAAGAGAGCCATACAACCTGAGAAGTGTCCTTGAAGAAGTCGCTAACAGTTATGGGGTCAAGATTTTATTCGAAGGGGAAGACGCAACTGTTATTGCTAACGAAGGGATTTACAGCATTTTTAGCAATTTAATCAGCAATGCAGTTAAACACGGTAAAGCCACAGAAGTCAGGGTAAAGGTCTCGAGTGACTCAGAAAAAGTAGAGGTCATATTAGAGGATAACGGAAAAGGTATACCAAGAGATTTCGTCTCTAAATTGTTCACTAAGGGCTTCACTACTGGAGGTAGCGGTCTGGGTTTGTTTATTGTAAAACAACTCATAAAGAGTCTTGACGGTGACATTGAACTTATAGATCCGAACAAAGCTTCATTCTTGCTAAGATTTAAAAAAGCTCCAACTCAAAAATTAGAGAGGGGAACTGGAGAAATAAGCACTTCTTTAACTTAAAACCCATAGAAGATATCTTGTTGAAAATACGTAAAAAGATTTAAGCCAAAGAAACGGCTATGCCAGCTAAACCATTGCAAACTTTCCATATAGCAATTAGTGCATCTTCTTCACCCTAATCGCTACTAATAGAACGAGAATCAGGAGAGCCAGAAGATAAGCGTAATATCTCTCAAGCCAGCTCTTCTCAAGCACGGTAACATAAGCGTAGAAACTGCCAGAAACTTCTTTGCCTTCATAATTGTCTGCCTTGTAGCTTAGCTCAATCCTGTATTCGTTGTTCGGGATTACGTCTTCGTCCACGTAAACCCTAAAAGCCACTGAAGCAACGCTATTACTTTCAATTCTCTCCAGATAGGCTTCAGGAGTTTTCAGCCTTATTCCGGGGCTTGGATTTAGCTTGAAGTGAACGTTTTTTGCAATTCCACCGCTGTTGGTAATCTCAAGCCTAAGAACGTTCTCGCCATGGTAAATTATCGCCTTTCGATGAACTTCAAAAAACGGATTTTCTTCGATTAGCAGGGGAATTGTCTTTGTTTCTGAACTCGCTAATAGTTCTGAAGCGACGATTTTGTAATCTGCAATTAACCTGAGCTCTTTAAAGCCAAAACTCGCACTTTCGCTAACCTTGTATTTTAATGCAATTCTCCTGACTTCTCCCGCGTTGAGGTAGCCCAACAAAAACTCTGTTGCGTCGAATTCAAAGCTATCCGCTTCAATTTTCAACTTAAGTCCAGAAATCGGGAAAGCATTGTTGTTCATCACAGCAAGCTCCAAAATTCCGCTCTCGTCCCTCTCGAACTTAGATTTGCTCAAGGCGAACTCAAGACCTTTGCTGATTTTTTCGAGCTTCATTGGAATAGCTATTTCTTCATAGCCTCTATTCCATCCGTTATCGTAGTATAAGTAGCTAATAGCCAAGGTGAAGTTCTCTGCCTTTGCAATGCCTTCAAATGTGATCATTGAAGAATTCAGCGGTCTTAAGACTGGTAAATAAAAAACTTGGGGCGTTACACTTTCAAAGCCGAGCAACCTTATTTCTAAATCTCTCGCCTCTCCGACGCCAGAGTTTGTGATCATAAGCGTTATTCTGTTTACTTGCCCCTCGTAGAGCTTGGAAGTTAAGGCTGAAACCCTGAACTCAGGCTTAACTGACTCAATGACGTCGAGCTGGAATTCGAAAGTTTCGAATTCGGAGCAGTATTCGTATCTGTAACTCCCGCTTTCGTTTAAAATATTGCAAAGTCTTTCGTAGTCAACGTATAGCGTAAAGCTGATTTTTTCACTTGCATTCTGTGGAATCGAAACAGGAAAGCTCAAATCAACGCTCTTTGCTGGTGGAAGTGCTGGAATATAGATCTTTCCAAGCTTAACCTCCGCACCTCTGCTTTCAAGCCTGATTTCGAGGTTGTAGGCTGTGAGTGAGGCGTTGTAAAAGAGCTCTTTTTCAATCGTCCCGAATCCAATTTCTTCGGGTTTTGCGAGATTTACCAAAACAACTTTCAATTCATTCATCTTCCCAGCACTCAAATAGCTTGTCGTGGAATAAGCCTCAAGGTCAGGCTGAGCGACAACTTCGAATGCCAGAAAAACCAAGAAGAGAGCAAAAAGAATTGCTTTCATTCAATTCCACCTCCCATTCTTTTTAGAACATTTACAGCGAGAGTTAGGCTTACGAGAGTATACAAAACCAGAATTCCGAGTTCTGGAAGAATTTGCTCAACTCCGCTACCCTTAACCATTATCTCTCTGAATGCTGTGTTCGCATAGGTTAAAGGGATAACGAGAGCGAAGATTCTTGCAGCTTCTGGCATGCTTTCGAGCGGGTAGAAGAAACCTGAGAGAAATATGTTTATCAGTCCGAAAATCATCACTGTCTGAATTCCCTGAAGCTGTGTTGCTGAAATTGAAGAGATGGATAAACCTATTCCCACCGAGCCAGCAAGGAAGAGAAGCTGAGTTAAAATGAGCAGAGCGAAGCTACCCTTAACTTCAACTCCAAATAGATTATGGATCAGAAACATTACGATTAAAACGTCGAGTGTTATCATCGCAGTAATTGCCAAGAATTTTCCGAGAATAACATCTCTGCTGTTCAAAGCCTTTAAAGATAATTCAAGAGTCCCTTCTTCCTTCTCTCTTGCCAACGAGCTTGCTGAAAGTATTAAGCTGATCATTAGCGTAACCACGCCGATGAGCGCTGGGGCTACGAAGTCGATGAGTCTCGTTTTCGTGGAAAAAACGAACCTCTGCTCAACTTCTATACCGCCGAACGTTTTCGTTGAAATGCTGTAACCCAAATTCCTTATTCCGTTCACAACAGCGTTAGCCACTGCGGAGTTTGATTCATCGGCATAGACTTCAACTTCAGCCCTTCCCTTAGCCAATCCGCTCTCAAAATCTTTTGGAATAAAAAGCATCGCATCAACTTCTCCCCTTTTTATTAAATCCAAACTCTCGCTTTTCGTAGCCAAGAAGTAATCGAGATCAAAGGCTTCTCCAAGGCTCAAAGCCGAAATCAGAGCATTCGATGCTTTGCTGTTGGATTCATCCACAATTGCCAAGCGAACATTCTTTATGTCTCCTGAAAAGGCGTAGCCAAAGATGAGAGTAAGTAAGATAGGCTGAATGAGTATTAGTGCAAAAAGCCTTCTCTCTCTGACTATGGTCTTCAGTTCTTTGACAATTACCACTTTTATTGGCATTTAACCACCCAATAGCCTTAGAAATGCATTTTCGAGCGTTTCTCTTTCAATTTCTACTTCCAAAATATCGTTTCCAAGAATTTTGAACAACTCAGGAACTCTGATTTTTGCGTTGTCAACGAGCACGCTGATCTCGTTTCCTTTTAACTCAGCGTTTAATCCAACGCTTTTTAGCTTTTTAAAAGCATCTTCCGCTTTTGCTACTTTTACCTTGACGATTTCTCCTCCCAAGGCTTTTCTTTTAATATCTTCTGGGCTCCCTTCTGCTAAAATTTCTCCTCCTCGCATAAGGACTATTCTTTGACATTTCTCAGCTTCGTCCATGTAGTGTGTTGTGATGAGAATCGTCTTTCCCTCCTTGTTCAGCGATTCAAAGTATTCCCAAAAGCTCTTTCGAAGCTTCGGATCAACTCCAGCGGTTGGCTCATCGAGAATTAGCAGATCTGGCTCATGAACCATTGCACATGCAAAAGCGCATCTTTGCTTCATTCCTCCGCTTAGATTTCTTACAAGCCTATTTCGGAATTTTTCAAGCTCCACGAGCTTTAGTAGCTCTTCTATCTTCTGCTTGGCATTCTTTACACCATAAGCCTCTGCAAAAAATCTTAAATTCTCCTCAACGGTTAGATTTAAATATAGTGGAGCATTTTGTGGCATCCAGCCAATTTTTTCGGCATTTATCTCCACTTTTCCTTCATAGGGAACGAAACCGAGAATTGCTTTAATGGTTGTTGTCTTTCCCGCCCCATTTGGACCGAGAAGCCCAAGGATCTCACCAGATCTGACCTTCATATTCAGATTATTTACCGCAACGAACTTTCCAAATCGAACAGTGAGATCTTCGATTTTGATCTTTTCCATGCTCTTTTATAGTGATAAAACCTTTATAATTTTGTTGCCAAAACTCCAAGCACGAGAAAATTTTAAATATCCTATCTATAACTAAAGACAATGCCAGCTAAACCATCGCAAACATTCGCATATAGCTTCGATTTTAGGTTTAGCTGGTGCTATAGGTTTAGCTACTAAAGGAGGTGTTTTGCAGTGGCTCTGTCTGTGTATGGCTCTATGCTCTATAAATATAAGAGGTGTTTTATATGATTGGGAAATTAAGGAGATTGCGAAGAATACTGCGAAACGGAAGGACTTTGATTATGCCAATGGACCATGGAGTTAGCAAAGTTGAAAGCGGGCTGGAAAACGTTGAGGAAACATTGAGATCAGTAAGCGATTATATAGATGCAGTAGTTCTTCACAAGGGAGTGGTGAAGCACTCAAGAATCGTTGCTGAGCTGGAAATTGGATTGATCGTTCATCTAAGCGCCTCAACAAGCCTCAGTCAGGATCCGAATGACAAAAGGATTGTTTCAAGCGTTGAAAATGCAATTGCCCTTGGAGCGGATGCGGTTAGCGTGCACGTGAACATTGGAAGCCAAACTGAAGGAAGGCAACTTGAAGAACTCGGACAGGTTTGCGAAGTTGCGGACAGCTATGGCATTCCAACGCTTGCGATGATGTATCCGAGAGGTAAGGTAGAGGTGAATACCGAAACCGTAACTCAGGCTGCGAGAGTTGGCTATGAGCTTGGAGCGGATCTTGTAAAGGTTCCATACGTTGAAAAATTCGCTCAGGTGGTCAAATTCTGCAAGGTGCCAGTTGTAATTGCAGGTGGGAGCAAAGAGAACGAATATGAGCTTCTCAGAAAAGTTGAGAGTGCACTGAAAAGTGGTGCATGCGGAGTTGCGGTGGGGAGAAACATTTTTAGCAGTCCCTCACCAAGGGATATTGCTAAGGCATTGCATCACATAATCCACGAAGGGATGAGCGTTGAAGAGGTGCTTGAATATGAAGGAGATCTGGTTGCTGGCAGATGGAGATAACTGGGACGAAGTTAAAGCTGATTTAAGGAACGCGATCGAGCTTGGCTTTGATGGTGCAATAATCCAGCAGAAGTTCATCGAAAAGGCTAAAAAACTCGGAAAAATTGAGCTTCAGCCCTTGGAAGAGATCGTTGAAATAAAGTCCGCAAGAGATCAAGAATTGGCTTTAGGCAAGCGGACAGCAGTGCTAAAGTTCTCAGACTGGAAGGTGATTCCGCTTGAAAACATAGTTGCGATGAAGAAAGGAAAAGCAATTGTGATCGTGGACAGCATTGAAGATGCACGGCTCGCGTTGACAACACTTGAGAAGGGAGCGGATGGAATTGCAGTTAAAGGCAATCGAGAAACTCTTAGAAAATTCTACGAGCTTGTTAAGGCTGAAAAAGAGAAGATAGAGCTAAATAGGGCAAAGATAAAAGAAATAAAACCACTTGGACTTGGGGAAAGAGTTTGCATTGACACCGTTTCGATCATGTCAGTCGGCGAGGGTATGCTTGTTGGCAACAAAGCGGGATTCATGTTTCTCGTTGCAAGTGAAAGCGAAGAAAGTGAGTATGTGGCTTCAAGACCATTCAGAGTCAATGCGGGGAGTGTAAATGCCTATCTTAAGGTTGGAGATAAAACCAGATACCTCTCTGAGCTTAAAGCGGGGGACGAGGTTGAGATTGTCAAGTTTGACGGCGAAGTTAGGAAAAGCCATGTCGGTAGAGTGAAGATTGAACGAAGACCATTGCTTTTGATCGTTGCAGAAGCCAATGGAGTCGAAGGCAGTGTTATTCTGCAGAATGCGGAGACTATAAAGCTGATAAATCCAGAAGGGAAGCACGTGTCGGTTTCAGAACTAAAGGTGGGCGATGAAGTCCTTGTATGGGTTGGTGAGAAGGCAAGGCATTTTGGTGTCAAGGTCGAAGAGTTCGTGGTCGAAAAATGAGGCTTGTTGCAACTGTTTCGAACTCTCAGGAGTTAAATTTGGCAAAAGAGGCGGATCTGGTGGAGCTTAGGCTTGACTTGGGCGAGTTTAAAGAGTTGCCAAAAGGCAAATATATAATAACATGCAGAAGGAAAAAAGATGGCGGACTTTACGAGGGGGACGAGGAAAAAAGAATTGAAAAAATAAGGCTTTTTGCTAAGAAAACCGATGCAGAATTTGTAGATCTTGAATTTGACCTTCAAGACCGGTATTTTGATCACTTCGACTGCAAGATCATAGAGTCCTATCACAACTTCACCGAAACTCCGAATTACGAGTTCTTAAGAGACTTGGTTGAGAACAAAAGGGGGGACTATTTCAAGATTGCAACCCTTGGCAAGAGCATTGAAGACTGGCGAAGAATTGTTAAACTCCTTCTTGAGCATGAAAACGTTGTTGCTTTTCTTATGGGCGAGGATTTCAAATTCACGAGGATCTTTTCCGCATTTCTTGGCTCACCTTTAATTTACTGCTATGTTGGGACAAAAAAGGCTCCTGGACAAATCGAGCTTAGTGAAGCAATCCGAATTCTCAGCCTTTTAGGGGTGAGAGAGTGAAGATCCTGATCTATGGTGTTGGAGATCTTGGAGCTTTGTTAAAAGATTTCTTCTACTCGAAGGGATACTATGTGAAGGGTTATGACGTAGATCAAATGAAAAGAGAGACTAATAGCATTTCCGAATTCGATGTAATATTTGTATGCACTCCAATGGGTGAAATAAGGAATGCTTTGGCTCATATAAGGAGTGAAGCTAAAAAGAATGCGTTGCTTGTTGACGTTGCATCTGTGAAAAGTGTTTCAATTTCAGAATTTGAAAAATCAGGCTTTGATTTTCTTAGCATTCACCCAATGTTTGGAAAAGACAGCGATATGGCTCTCGCTAATATCATAGTGATCCATGAGTCTGGAAGAGAGGAAGAAAAAATTATATTAAATGAGTTTATAAAAAGTGGGGCGTTAATTACTAAAATGAACGCCGAAGAACACGATAAGGCCATGGCGAAAATTCAGGGGCTTACTCATTTCCTATTGCTGGCATTTGCTGATCTTTCCGAAGGCGTGAGCTATGGCACGCAGATCTACAACATTCTTAGAAAGCTATCCGCAAGGTTCCTTGCCCAGAACTGGGAGATGTGCTACCTGATCCAGAAAAATGCAGAAAAAGATCGAGAGGAATTCGTTAGCAAAATTTTAGCACTTAATGAAGCGATAAAAGACAAAGAGAAATTTAGAAGGATCTTTTTGAAATTAAGAGAGAAATCAGAAAGTGCCGAGAACAGCGAACTATTGCTTGAGATTTGCAAGATAACCAAAGACTTTAACGAGCTCGAAAAAATGAGGGGGGCGCTTAAAGTTATAGATTCCCTAATTCTCCGATTGCTCGAAAAAAGAGTTGAAATTGCAAAAAGAATAGCAGACAAAAAGAGGGAGATCGATGAACCGATCGAAGTAAAAGAGGTCGAAGACGATAAGATCAGACAATTGCTTAAAAAGACAACTTTGAACCCATTAGCAGTTGAAGGAATTTTTGAAAAGATCATGAAGCTTACCAAAGAGGAGGAATACTCCAGAATTGGAATAAATAAAACTGTTGCAGTTCTCGGACCAAAGGGAAGTTTCAGTGAGGAGCTTGCCCTTAAAGTTGTTGGTTCAAGGCTCCCACTAAGGTATTGCTCAAACACAGACGAGATCATAAAGCTTGTCGAGAGCGGTGAAGTCGACTATGGGATCGTGCCAATCGAGAACTCTGTAAATGGAACTGTTTTGCCTGTGCTCGATGCACTCATGAGCCATGAAGTCGAGGTTTTTGGCGAAGCAAAGCTTGAGGTTAATCATTGTCTCGTAGCGAAGAGAGAGCTCAAATTTGGGGACATAAAAGTAGTTTACTCGCATCCACAAGCTATAGCGCAGTGCATGGGTTTCATAAACAACTATTTGCCGAATGCAGAAATTAGATACACGTCTTCAACAAGCGACGCTATAAGGCTACTTGACGATTTCTCTGCAGCGATCGTTTCCGAGAACGCAGCAAAGCTTTACAAATTGGTTATTTTGAGAAAAGGGATTCAGGATCTTCGGGACAGGAACATTACAAGATTTTACATGATCAGGAGAAAAACAGGAAAAATGGAAGGAAAAATAACTTCACTCTTCTTTGCAGTCGAGGACAAGCCCGGAGCATTGAAGAATGTTCTTGAAGTATTTTATCGCAAGGGTTTCAATCTCAGAAAGCTTGAATCCCGACCAGCTAAGACAGGGCTTGGAGACTATGTCTTTTTCGTTGAAGTCGAAGCACCGCTGAGTGAAGAGGATGCAAAAGAGTTAAAGTTGTGCACGACATTCTATAAGATCATTGGCGTTTTTGACGAAATTGACAAGCTCGATGTCTACCAGCGTTCGTAATGCGTTAGCTCCTCAATCGGATACCTACTTCTCCTTGAAGGTTGCTCCGCGGGATAGCCAATTGGAATTATAGCCATCGGTCTAACGTGCGCTGGCAACCCCAAGATCTCTGAAACTCTTTTTTCATCAAAAGCCCCTACCCAGACCGCACCAAGGTTTAGTGCGGTAACTGCGAGCAGGATGTTCTCAACCGCTGCGGTAGCATCTTGTTCAGCATATAGCTTTCCCCTCTCGCCATAGACTCTCATGCTTCTCGGATAATTTGCACAGACTACCACAACAACTGGAGCCTGAGCAATAAACATCTGCCTAAGCGAAGCTTTAGCGAGCTCATTCTTTATATTCTGATCCCTGACTACAACAAAATCTCTTGCCTGCAGATTTCCTGCCGATGGAGCAGCATTTCCAGCTTCCAAGATCAGCCTAACCGTCTTTTCATCGATCTCCTTTTGCTGAAACTTCCTAATTGAAACTCGCCTAAAGATCAGATCGAGTTCTTTCATATCCGTAGATACTCCCGGGATTTAAAAATACTTTCCAAAATATGTAAAAATAAAATTATAGAATAATCTCAATACCAAGTTTCTCCGCAAGCTCCTTGTAGCGATTTCTTATCGTGACTTCAGTAACTCCAGCAACTTCTGCAACTTCTCTTTGCGTTCTTCTTTCGCCAAGCAGAATTGAAGCAACATAAATAGCTGCAGCAGCCACGCCAGTGGGACCACGACCACTCGTGAGTTCTCTCTCTTCCGCTTTCTTTATAACTTCAATTGCCTTCCTCTGCACTTCCCCGCTAAGTCCCAGTGCAGCACAGAACCTCGGAACGTAGTCCGCGGGACTAGTAGGCATCAGCTTGATTCCGAGTTCCCTTGTTATGAAGCGATAAGTTCTTCCAATTTCTTTTCTGTCGACTCTCGAGTAAACTGCGATCTCTTCAAGAGTCCTTGGCACTCCTGCCTGCCTGCATGCACAGTATAGAGCAGCTGCAACGACACCTTCAATGCTTCTACCCCTTATGAGGTTCTTTTCAACCGCCTTTCTGTAGATCACAGCCGCAGCCTCTCTAACGCTCTTGGGCAATCCCAATGCGGAAGCCATTCTGTCAAGCTCGCTTAAAGCGAATGCAAGATTTCTTTCGGTTGCATTGCTGATCCTTATTCTGCGTTGCCATTTTCTAAGCCTGAATAGCTGTGCCCTGTTCCTTACCGAGATCGCCTTGCCGTAGTAGTCTTTGTTGCTCCAGTCTATGATCGTTGATAAGCCCTTATCGTGAATTGTGAAGGTGACTGGTGCACCAACCCTGCTCCTACGATCTCTTTGCTCACTATCAAATGCTCTCCATTCTGGACCAGCGTCTATATACTGATCCTCAATTACAAGCCCACAGTCCTGACAGATGAATTCACCTCTTCTATAATCTCTTATGAGCCTCGGGCTACCACATTCAGGACAAACTTCGATATCTTCTTCTCTCTCAATCTCCTTTCTTTCTACTTCCTTTTCTACTTCCTTTTCCCGAACTTTTTCTACTTCCACCATACTCCCTCACCACGAACAGATCCTCATAAACAACTTTATTCGGCTTTATCAGCACATAAGGCGAGATTATCGGTCCTATTATATCATGGACTACACCTACATGCTCCATTTTCCTTGTTACAACTTTTTCGCCAATCTTTGGCAAATTCGTAGGTTGAATTCGAACTAAAAGCATCCCCGATTTCGTTTGTTTTTCGGGTTTTCCGAGAGGTATCAAACTCGTCATGTAGTATATAAACTTTGCGGTCTGGGTATATAAATTTTTCGGTCGCCTATAATTATTTAAAACACAGGTAAAAAGAAACACCCTTATCATCCCAGAGGTTTCTAAGTTACACATGGAGCTCTTAGAGTTAATGGATGCCATAAAAAAGAGATATTACGACATCGACAAAAAAAGCAGTCCACTTTTTCTGCTTTCAGTTCTTTTTGAAGAAGTTGGAGAATTAGCTGAGGCTGTAAGGAAAAATAAATCTGAAGATATTGAAGAAGAGCTATGTGACGTTCTTTTCATGGTTTTAAGCCTTGCTAATTACTATGATTTCAAGCTCGAAAGCAGGCTCGTGGAAAAGTATCTAAAAGGAGACCCGAGCACCCGTTGGGATCTCGAACGATAACTTAATTAACTTTTAATATCACACAATTTTATGCTATTCAAAGATTTCGCCGAATTTTGTGAAGGCATAGAAAGAATCTCCTCGACCTTGGAATTAACCGAAAAAATCTCAAATTTTATAAAAAAAATAGACCATGACAAAGATCTATACAACGTTGTTCTTTTCCTAATGGGGAAAGTCTATCCGGCTTGGGAAGAACGAGAGTTAGGAGTTGGTGTTGGACTTCTTTACGAAGCTCTTGAGAACGTGAGTGGATTAAATAAGGAGAAGATAGAAGACCTGGTAAGAGAGCTTGGAGATCTTGGGTTGGTGAGTGAGAAAATAATTAAAGGTAAACAGATGCTGACCCTTGAAACAGAAGAACTGACAGTTCAAAGAGTGAGGGAAATATTCGACGAAATTTCCTCTCTGATAGGAGAAGGGAGTAGAAAAAGGAAAATTTTGCTTCTAACAGGCTTATACGGACTGGCATCACCACTGGAGGCTAAATATCTGACAAGGCTGATTATGAACGAGATGCGCCTTGGCGTTGGAGAGGGCATCGTTCGAGATGCAATAGCCAGAGCATTTGGCTTGGATGAAGAACTCGTAGAGAGAGCCTACATGGTTACCAATGACCTTGGAAGAGTTGCTGTTATTGCTAAAAACAGCGGAAGGAAGGGGCTTGAGGAGATAAAGATCAGGCTTCACACTCCTGTAAGAATGATGCTCGCTCAGGTTGCGGAGAGCTTTGAAGATGCTATAGCAGAGATGGGGGAAGTTGCAGTAGAGTGGAAATTCGATGGAAGCAGAGTTCAGATCCACTGGGGAGATGGAGAGCTAAGGATTTACTCTCGAAGGCTTGAAAACGTTACAAACGCGTTGCCCGAGATTGTAGAAGAAGTAAAAAAGAACGTGAAAGAAGGGGTTATACTCGATGGCGAAGTAATAGCGGTTAAAGATGGAAAACCCATGCCATTCCAACATGTGCTGAGAAGGTTCAGAAGAAAACATGGGATTTCGAAAATGGTTGAGAAAATTCCCCTGCAGTTCTACGCCTTCGACATTCTTTATTGCGATGGAGAAGTTATAGACAAACCACTCTCAGAAAGGCGGAGAATTCTTGAATCTGTGATTTCCGAGTCAGAAAGAATAAAGATTGCAAAGCAGACAAGAACAACGAACAAAGAGGAAATCGAGGCGATTTTCAACGAGGCGATAAATGCTGGACATGAGGGGGTTATGCTAAAAAATCCAATTTCACCCTATATACCCGGAAAGAGAGGTAAACACTGGCTAAAGCTTAAATCCGTAATGGAAACACTCGATCTCGTTGTTGTTGGCGGTGAGTGGGGAGAAGGTAAAAGAAGCCACCTGATAAGCTCCTACGAGCTTGCATGTGTTGATGAAATGACAGGAAAACTGCTCAGAGTTGGCAGAGTAGCAACTGGCTTTACCGACGAGGATCTTGAAGAACTTACAGAGCTTTTCAAGCAGATAATAGTAACGCATGAAGGTAAAATTGTTGAGTTTCTGCCAAAGTTCGTGTTTGAGGTCGCATATCAGGAGATACAGAAAAGCCCGAAGTATGAGAGCGGATACGCTTTGCGTTTTCCGAGGTTTATAAGGCTGAGAGATGACAAAGACATGCAAGAGGCAGACACATTGGGGAGAGTTGAGGAACTGTATAATCTTCAGTTCAAGAAAAGAGCTTAAAGAAAATTTTATAATTTAGAGTTTCACTAAATTTATGGATGTCGCAAAGGCAATTGCAAATGCTCTCTGCGACCTTGGTGTTCGTAGAGTTTACGGGATAATTGGAACGTCTCTGATTGACTTCATCGATGCACTTTATGATTTTAAGCAGATCAGATATATCTCCTGCAGACACGAACAAGTCTCTGCATCAATGGCAGATGCTGAAGGGCGACTTACTGGTTTTCCTGGGGTTGCAGTTGCCCATGCGTCCCCCGGGACCCTTAATTCAGCAATAAGCGTTGCAAACGCATACAAAGATGGTTCTCCAATGGTTTTAATCGCTGGCAGTGTTAGCAGAGCGCTGAAAGGAAAGAATTCGATGCTCGAAGCTAATCAGTTCGAAGTAATGAAGCCTATCACAGTAGGCTGTTTCAGGATCGAAGATCCAAGCAAAGCTATTGAAACGATTGAAAAAGCCTTTTCAACTGCTCTTAGCGAATGTGGTCCCGTTTACGTTGAAGTTCCAGAGGATCTGTGGAGTGAAAGCTGTTCCTATGCTACGCCCGTAATGAGGGTTTCGAGAAGAAAGGCAAGCGAGGAAGAAATCCAAAAGGCGGTTGAGATCATAAAGAAGTCCTCGAGACCACTGATCGTTGCTGGCTACGGATTAAACAGCCCCGAGGGCAGCAAAGCTTTGCTTGAGCTTGTTGAAAAAACTGGAATTCCAGTTATCACAACTGGCAACGGCAGAGGAGCAATAAGCGAAGAACATGAGCTTTGCTTTGGAAGAGTTGGATTCGGTGGTGGAAGTTTGCATGCGGACAGAGCTTTGAAGAACTCTGATTGCGTTATCTGCCTTGGATGCCAGCTTTCAGACATCACAACTTATAGCTACAGAATGATGCCTAAAGGAGACATTATTGCAGTAACGCTTGACAGAGAGGCTGGCAATAAGCTTAATTATTCTCTGATAAGCTACAGCGATGCGATCGATTTTGCTAAGAGACTTGCTAAAAAGTTAGATTATAGGGTAGATAAAAGCTGGATAGAAGAAATTAATGGCTGGAAAAAAACATGGGACGCTTTTTTAGATCAACTATGTGAAATGCGGTATGAGGGGTTTGCAAATCCGAATCTTTTCTTCAAGAAATTGAATGAAAAACTCGAAAAAGCAGTTGTTTGTGCTGGGCAGGGTATGCATGTGCTATACGCTCAGAATTATCTTAAGGCAAAATTCCCGAGAAGCTATCTCGCTGCAACAAATCATGGCGCCATGGGATTTGGATTGCCAGCGGCGATGACAGCAAGACTGCTGGGTTATGAGTCCATCGCTGTTTTGGGCGACGGAGAGTTTATGATGACGATCCAAGACCTTGAAACTGTGGTTAGAGAAAAAATTGCGGTTAAGGTTGTTGTTGTAAACGATAACAGCTACAGAGTGCTTTACTTCAGGCAAAAATTCCAGAAAGAAGGAAGAATTTATGGAACGCTACATAGCAATCCTGACTTTGCTAAATTAGCAGAGATTTTCGGGGCAGGGGGGATTAGGGTAGAGAAAGACAGTGAAATCGATGAGGGAATAAAAGCGATGCTCGAAAGCGACAAGCCATTTGTGCTTGATCTCGTTATAAGCCCAGATTCTTTTGCCCCTTTAAACACCGAAGCGCTCAATGACTGAGCTTTGATCTCTGATAGGTGTAAATAATCCTTTGCACCGCTGTAAGGTGGCTTAGCACTGCGATGACTAAAATACCCCAGTATATGTAGCCAGAAACCATTGCAATGAATAGAATGATCATTCTCTCCCCTCTTTCAGCGATGCCGACATCGCATTTATCCAGAAACTTCTCCGCCCTCGCTCTCGTGTAGCTGACAAGCAGTGCACCGCTCATCGCAATGGCAACGATCAGCCAATCGATGCCGTATAAGCCGAGAGCTATGAAGATCAGCACATCGACGTATCTGTCAAATACCGAGTCAAGGAAACCGCCAAAATTAGTTGCCATTCTCTGAGTTCTTGCGACAAGCCCATCAAGCAGATCGAAAACTCCGCTGAGAAGAACAAAGATCGCTCCGAGAATTATAATACCATAAAATATCGATATGAATGCAAAAAGACCGAGAATTAGGCCAATGAAAGTTAGCTGATTTGGTGTTAGCCTTTTTCCAATGAATTCGCCAACGGGAGCGAGTTTTTCTGTGACTTTCGGCTTGAATTTGCTGAGCATGTCCGCCTTTGTATTTTATGGTTTAAAATTTTACTGTTTAAAACCAATAAAGCTTATAAATTGATGTTGAGTGTGATATATATGGTCTCAGTCAGTTATCCGGAAGAGGGGTTTGCGAACATAGTTGGTCAATTAATAGAACAAAAACTAAAGGAGAATCCAAAAAAAGCTGAAATCGCCAAAAAGTTGCGTGGAACGATATTTTTAGAGATTAGAGATATGGGAGTTAGTGCAACGGTTGAATTTTTGAACGATGCTATCAAGGTTACAGATGAAAAACCGCAAAAAGATTTTGCTTTGATCTCGGTATCGGATTACGAAACTTTAACACTCCTCTCAACTTCGGGTTTGTTAAAACAGCTCAGATTGATGCTTTCTGGAAAGCTAAAAATCAAAAAAATCGGTCTTGCAAGAAAGTTTGGTGCTCTGATAAGCTGACTATATTTTTATTTTTGTCCTAAAGGAACGAGCTCAATCTCAAATAGCTTAGACCATCGCTTTCCAGTTACAAAAAGCCTTTTACTTTCAGCATCGTAAGCTATGCCATTTAGCACGTCGTTTATGTCCCTCTTATCTTTATAAATCCCACTCAAATCGATCCAACCAATTACTTTTCCCGTTTCTGGCTCAATAATTGCTATTCTGTCTTCCATCCAGACGTTGGCATAGATTAAGCCTTCGACGAATTCAAGTTCGTTAAGCCTGCTAACTGGTTTTTCATCGTGAACTTCAACCTTTGCGACGATCTGAAATGTTTTCGGATCGAGAAAGTAGAGACTTGCTGATCCATCGCTCATAATCAGTCTTTGCCCATCAAAGGTCAATCCCCAGCCTTCCGTTGAATAGCTGAATTCACCTATAACTTCAAAGGTGTTTTTGTCGTAAATAAAGGCTCCATGTTCTCGCCAAGTCAGCTGAATAATTCTGTCGCCGATAATCGCTATTCCCTCACCAAAACAATTCGGCGGAAGCTCTCGAAGTTGAACTACCTTTCCAGTTTCCAATTCTACTTTGCGTAGCGTTGAAAAGCCGTATAATCCAGTGCTTTCATATAAGTAGCCATCCTCATATACAAGCCCCCGAGTGAAGGCATTCGGATCGTGGGGGTAGATTTTTACCACCCGATAGCTATAAAGCCTCGGGCTTTCGCTTTGCAAGATTGATGAAACAAGAATTGCCAAAGCCAATGCGATTAGCAAGAGAACCAATAATGCTCGAAGCTTTCTCATAGCCACTCTACAATTCATTTTTTTGCTTAAATTTAAGCTTTGCCCTACCAAGGATCAAGAATTTTATATCGTTGCGAGAGGCTTTTCTATGCAACTGAAAAAGTCAAGGGAACTATACGAGGAGGCAATTAAACTCATGCCGGGCGGTGTTAGCAGTCCAGTTAGAGCTTTTAAGCCGCATCCGTTCTACGTGTATGAAGCTAAGGGTTCAAAGCTCATCGACGTTGATGGAAACGAGTTTATAGACTACTGCTTAGCCTACGGAGCTTTGATTTTAGGGCATGCAAATGCTGAAGTAAAGGAGGCTTTAAAAGAACAGCTTGATAAGGGCTGGCTTTATGGAACACCCATAGAACTTGAAGTAAGGTATGCAAAGCTCATAAAGAAATTTTACCCCTCAATAGAGATGCTCAGATTTGTTAATACGGGAAGCGAGGCAACGATGTCCGCTTTAAGGCTTGCAAGAGGTTTTAGCGGAAAGGAAAAAATTGTAAAGATCGAGGGCAGCTTTCACGGATCGCATGAAGCTGTTCTTGTTAAAGCGGGTAGCGGAGCGACGACGTTTGGTGTTCCAAACTCTGCAGGGGTTCCAAAAGACTTTGTTAAGAACACTTTGCAAGTGCCATTCAATGATGCTGAAAAGCTCTCTGAAGTGCTTGAAAAGAACAAAGACGTTGCCTGCGTTATAATGGAGCCAGTTATGGGCAACTCTGCTCTAATAATTCCGGAAGGGGATTACTTAAAGGAGGTTAGGAAAATCACAAAGGAAAACGACGTCCTGCTGATCTTTGATGAGATCATAACGGGCTTCAGGCTTGCAATGGGTGGAGCACAGGAATGCTATGGAATAAAGCCTGATTTAACAACGTTGGGCAAAATTGCTGGTGGTGGATTTCCAATCGGGATCTATGGAGGGCGCAGAGAGATCATGGAAAAAATTGCTCCTGTGGGCAACGTTTATCAGGCAGGAACCTTTAGTGGAAATCCCATGAGCTTATTGGCGGGCTATACAACGATTAAAATCCTTGAGAGAGAAAGAGTTGTTGAAAAAGTCTCCGAGAAGGCTAAAAAGCTCTGCAGTGGAATTCGGGATCTGCTGAGCGATAAAAATGCGAATGTGGAAATTGCACAGATCGCATCGATGTTCTGTCTATACTTTGGAAAAACTCCAAGGGATTACAGTGAAGCTCTAAAGCTTGACAAAGAAGCATATATGAAGTTCTTCTGGAAATTGCTTGAAAATGGAGTCTTTTTGCCACCCTCACAGTTTGAAACATGCTTTATGAGCCTTGCACACAGCGATGAAGATATACAAAGAACAATCGAGGCAATTGGCGAAGCACTATGAAGTTGAGAATTGGGACGAGAGGTAGCAAGCTTGCTCTGGCCCAAACAAAGATCGTGGCTGAAAAATTGGAAAAAGAGGGTTATGAAGTCGAGATCAGGATCATAAAGACCGCAGGAGACATAATGAAGGATCGCCCACTGCACGAGTTCAAGGGCATGGGAGCATTTGTAAGAGCTATAGATCTGGCTCTTGCAAGGAAAGAGATCGATCTGGCAGTGCACAGCTACAAAGATGTGCCAAGCGAGAGAGTTGAAGGCACAAGGATCTCAGCAGTGCTTAAAAGAGATAGCCCATGCGATGCTCTTATTGCAAACGGCAAAAAGTTGGAAGAGCTCGAGAGCGGAGCGAAAATTGGAACTTCAAGCCTAAGAAGGCGGGCTCAATTTTCAAGGCTCAGAAATGACCTTGTTTTTGAGAATCTACGCGGTAATCTTGATACGAGAATAAGAAAGCTTAAAGAAGGGGTTTATGATGCTATAATTGTTGCAGAAGCGGGAATCCAGAGATTGGGCTTGAAAGTCGATTACCAGCGCTTCCCTCCAGATCTTATAGTTCCTCCACCAAATCAGGGAATAATAGCGATCGCCACGCGAGAGGGCGAAGATGAGCTTGTTTCTTTTTTAAACGATCAAGACACATGGCTTTGCGCACAGGTTGAGAGAAAAATTGCCCAAGAACTTGGCTTTGGCTGTGCAGTGCCATTTGGAGTTTACTCAGAAGTTCTTGGTAGCAAAGTTAGAGTGGTTTGCGAAGTTCTCTCTGGAAAATATATAAGAATCGAGGATAAAATTCCAAAAGACTCCGCTTTAGAGAATGCTTTGGAAATAGCGAGGAGGATAAAAAGTGGCTGGTAAGGTTTACCTTGTCGGTGCTGGGCCTGGAAGTAAAGATCTGCTAACCTTGAGAGCTCTTGAAGTAATAAAGCAAGCGGATGTGATCTTATACGATGATCTCATTGGAGAAGTTGCTGAAATTCTGCAAGAAACCAAAGCAGAGCTAATAAGCGTTGGAAAAAGAAGAGGAGCCCATAAATTTGAGCAAGAGGAAATAAACAAAATGCTTCTCGAATACGCCAAAGCGGGTAAAACTGTTGTTCGACTTAAAGGCGGAGATCCATTCGTCTTCGGTAGGGGCGGAGAAGAGGCGGAATTTTTGAAAAAGAATGGTGTTGCTTTTGAATACGTCCCGGGAATAAGCTCCGCTATTGCTGTCCCGGGAAAAGTCGGGATTCCGCTGACTCACAGAAATTACGATCCTGCAGTCGTTTTTATTACGGGTCAGGAGAGCAGAGAAAGGCTAAACTGGAAGGCATTGGCCCAGCTGAATGCAACTATTGTAGTCTTAATGGGACTTTCGAATATTGAAAAGATCTGCAGTGCTCTAATTGAGAACGGAAAGGATCCAGAAACTCCTGTTGCGGTCATAGAAAAAGGTTTTTCGCCTGATGAGAGGGTGATTGTTGGCAAGCTTAAGGACATCGCTGAAAAAGTTAAATCGCTCGGCGTTTCACCACCAGCAGTTATCGTGATCGGAGGTGTTGTTGAGCTTCGAGATCCTTAGCTAAAGTCTTTTTAGCTCTCTAATCCAAAAGAGACTTTTTATATGGTAAAAATGATCTTTAGAGACGTATGCTTTGCTTATAGCTCATTCGTCAAGTCTGATATCAAAAAACTATTTTTCCAAGCTTGATATAGCCTACAGCCAATCCTAACTTCTCAGCTTTCCTTCTTAGCTCTTTGTCGTTTGTAATGATACCACAACCAAGTTTTTTTGCTACTTCAAGAATCCCCTCATCTCCCTGAGCACTCTCAACGATTTCAGCTTTTTCAATTAACTTCAAAGCTATCCGAACCGCTGTCCTTTCTTCGCCTGAAAGCTTCTTTTCAAGCTTTTTAAGCTCGTTCAAAACCGTTGTTGGCACTATGAGCTTAAAATTGGAAAAATCAAGTTTATTTTGAACTGCATAAATCAAGGCGTTCGTGTCAAAGATTACACGATCACTCCAGATCCTATCAGCCTCCATCTCCCCCCAACCCTTCTGCTTATCGCAACTCTCCAACCCTGCTCAGCGCAAACGGGTCTTCGCAGAGATACTTCTACAACCTGCTCCCTCACGGATTTCACATCCCCAAGAGTGATTGCAGTGCCTATAGCCAGCATTAGGGGTTCATTTGTCTTTATTTTATCCACTTCCAGGTTGTCTTCAACACCTACAACTGTTTTAAAAAGCTGAGATTCCATCGTGAACTCCTTTAAGACTGGTGGTAGCTCATTTGGATGGCCGAGGACATTACCAACCATGGCATCTGCTTTGGTAAGAAATGGATCGAGCTTTGTCGCTACGCCAATTAACCCACCAGGCCTTGCCTCTTCAATCTGCCTACCAGATGCCATAATACTCTCAACAGTCGTAATAATTGGTTCCCAGCCCTTATCCTTTTTTACTCCCGGTCGAATCTCAACTTCGTCTCCTACCCTTAACCTTCCCCTCATGAGACTTCCACCAACAACCCCACCAACCATTTCCTCGGGCTTCGTCTTTGGTTTGTTCACATCAAAACTTCTTGCTATCTGCATCAAAGGTGGCGCTTTCAGATCCCTTGGAGGGGTTGGAATGGTTTTTTCAATTTTTTGTATTAAAGCATCGATGTTGACTTTTTGTTGTGCAGAAACAGGGACTATTGGAGCATTTTCAGCAATCGTCCCCTTAACAAATTCCTTTATTTCTCGATAACTCTCAAGAACTCTCTCCTTTGGGACAATGTCAATCTTATTCTGGGCTATTACTATTCTCTTTACTCCAATTATCTCAAGCGCAGATAAATGCTCTCTTGTCTGTGGCCTTGGACACTTTTCGTTGGCAGCAATCACCAGAACCGCTCCATCCATGATCGCCGCACCGCTGAGCATCGTTGCCATCAACATCTCATGCCCGGGACTGTCAACAAAGCTAACAGTTCGCAGTATCTCCGTCTCCACATTGTGAATCGGGCATATGGGTTCAGTTGTAAAAGCCTCTGGTTCATTACATTCGGGGCATTTTCTAAATGTGGCATCTGCATATCCAAGCTTTATTGAAATTCCCCTCTTTTTTTCTTCACTATGTCTGTCAGTCCAAACACCACTCAGTGCCGCTACAAGGGTTGTTTTACCGTGATCAACATGACCAACAAGGCCTATGTTGATTTCCGGAAGTGGAACTTCTTGCATGCTTTAAGAACCGCTGGTTTGTATTTAAACTTGGTGCCAGTGAAAAGATAGTTTGACACGCAAGTTTAAAATAATCGAAAAGATAATAGTATTGTTGTGAAAGCCCTAACAAAAGGGGAAGAGTTGATTGGCGAACTCGTCTCAAGAGTTGCAGGAGAGATAGGAGCAATTTTATATTCCTTGGGTATAAAAGATGAATTCACCGATGACCAGCTTGCGTTGGAACTCGGAATAGAGATCAATGAAATCAGAAAAGCTCTTTTTGCAATGTATGAACTTGGACTTGCAGAGTATCGAAGAAAGAAAGATGACGAGACTGGCTGGATGGAGTATTACTGGCGCCTTAATTACGATAAGGCGCGGGTTGTGCTTAGAAGAGAACTTGAGAAGACGAAAGAGAAACTTTTAAGAAAGCTTGAAGCCGAAAGAAACGCGATTTACTATATCTGCCCAAACATGTGTGTAAAAGTTAGCTACGATGATGCAATTTCGTTAAACTTTACGTGCCCGAGATGTCAGAGCGAATTGCAATTTCTCGATACAAGCTCAGCAATTCAAAAGATTGAAGAAGAAATTAGAAGGATCGAAGAAATACTATCTGGGCTTTGAAATTTGCTTCTGTATCTCCTCTCTCAACTTTTTCGCAACTTTTATACTCGTTTCGACTATTTCGTCGAGCAGGTTTTCACTTAGCAGATAGTCCCCGCTTTTCTGCATCGCAACAATATTATCATTTCGATCCACACTCACCGTTAGAGTTGTGTTGCCGACACTGAGTTCATCTCTGGAAGGATCAACTAAAAACCTATCTCCGACAATTAGAGAAGTTACAGAAACTGGAAGATCATTAATAGGCAACTCATAGTCTTCTCCTAATCCAAATCTGCTTGCAGGAACCTTTGAAGTCATGAGAGCAGATATAGATGCAATTGCTGACGCGTCAAGCAAATTGCCATCATCATCAAGCGCATGAATGTCAACAAAGACTATCCAGACTTTTTTTCCGGATTCAATGCACAATTTTGACAAGTCAACTGCTTCACTCTCTCTAATCCCACGATCCACCACTCTTGCGAGTTCTATAGAAGTCTCATCTGGTGGCCCAGGCTCGAAAGTTGGAGATGCGAGTGGGACAAGCTCTGCATTTACAATTATAATTCCCTTATCAGGAGTATCGGGAAAAGGCTCGCCAGGTTGCATTTTGATTCCAACAACAACCTGGGTATTGCCGAGCTTCACAAGTGCAGATCCTTCTGCTTTTTCAATCACTCCAGTCTTTATCTCTACCTTTCTGAACTCATCAAACTTTCTTCCATCAATTCTTTCTCCTTCTCTGAGCTTTGAGAGAACGTAGTCTTTTTTTATGTCTACAAGAATGTCTTCAGGCATTCTCTTCCTCCTCCTCAACAAATTGTTTCATTATAGCTTCCCTCTGGAGATTGTATATCTCCATTGCTCCCTTTTTTGCCAATTTAATTGCTTCCTTGATCTCATCCCTTGTCATTCTACCGTCCATCTGTAGTAAAGCAATTGACTCTATCTTTCCACCACGAATTAGAAAGGCAAAAGGCATGTCTGCCTCGCCAAAGTTATCTTCTTCTTTCATTGGGTCTAAAACAAGCACTCCATCAACTTTTGCCACCGCAACAGATGTGAGCATGCCTTTCATTGGTATTCCAGCGTCTACGAGTGCAACACTTGCCGCATTTATGCATGCTGTTCTGCTTCCAGCATCCGCTTGCAAAACCTCAACGAAAATGTCTACAACGCTCCTTGGAAATAGTTCCTTCATTATCACAGCTTCGAATGCTTCTTTGCTAACCTTTGAAATTTCTATACTTCTTCTATCTGGTCCCGGACGTTTGCGCTCTTCAACGCTGAACGGAGCCATATTATAGCGATATCGCACTACAACCCTGCTTGGGTCCTGAATGTGCCTTGGAAATGCTTCTCTTGGACCATAAACTGCCGCAACAACTTTATTCTTTCCCATTTCTATGTAGCATGAACCATCCGCTCTCTTTAGAACATCTACTTCAATCTTTATCGGTCTTAGCTGATCAGGAAGTCTGCCATCAAGTCTTTTTCCATCAATAATAAATTTATCCGGTTTGGACATTTTTTCTCCTCCTTATAAATTCACCAACTCTATCTGTAAGCCCCTCTGTATGGGCTTCTTTTTCGATCAGATATACCACTTCCTCAGCAATGGCTACCTTTTTCCTGTCTCCATTGAGCCAGATCAAACCATTTTGACCCACAACTATTTGAACGTCAAGCTCGGTTTTTATCAGCTTGATCATGCTACCTTTCTTACCAATAACTCTCGGAACCCTTGCCGGGTTTATGGCTACTATTCTTCCAAATCTTATGGCTCTGCAGACCTTGTCCTTCATCGTAATGGTTACCCTCATTCTCGGATCTATACTCATCACTTTGGCAATTATCGCATCACCGATATCAAGCACCTCATTTGGCTTTTTGCCCGGCTTGGTGTCAGGATTCTCGCTTAAAGGCAAAAATGCCTGATAAGGGGAGTTTATATCCACATTCCATCCATTGGCAATAACTTCTCTCACAATTCCAATTATCGTGTCTCCTGCAGAAGGATTATATCGGCCCTTTAGGGGTATAACCCTTATAGAGTTATCAGTTTGCTCGTAAAGACCGATAATTCTCGCATAAACTTTATCCCCCTCTACATAAGTTCCATGTCCTGCTAACTTTGGATTTGTCGATATCAAGTCACCTGGAAGAACTATTTTTCTCATCCTATCCTCCTCAGGATCTTTGTTAATGCCTCGCCCTTGCTTATACGACCTAAAAGGTCCATGAGCTCTCCATACATTCCCGAAGGGATCCTCATAACACAGATCCAGCTACCATCTTTCTGCCATTCTTCCTTTGTTACGCCTCCAAAATTATAAAGTGCCGAAATGGCCTTTCCCGTGTATTCTGGTGGTATTTTTATGGCTATTTCCATTTCTTCAAACTTCAAAGGCAGAATGGGCTTCAAAGCTTTAACTATATCTTTTATCTGTGCTTCTACAGACTTAAAGATGTCAACATGAACCCTCGCCTCTTCAAGAGCTCGCTCGATTCTTGCAGGCGGATGTGGAGCATTGGTTCTTGGATCGATTGCATTTCTGCTTATAAAGGTGATTATTTGCTTCTTTTTAGCTTCAAGCATCTCTTTTCTCTGTTCAGCAGTTATCTGAACTTCTCCTTCGAGGATTATGATCTTCGCTATTTCTCTCGGATTAGTTGTCCCAAATACTTTCTGTAGTTCTTCAGTTGATGCTCTCTCTCCTTTCCTCGAGTTCTTGAAAACCTCCTCCACTGCGAGAAGTTCTTCAAAATCAACCTCTTTGCCTTCCTTCAGATCTCTGGCAAGATAGGGATCTACAAGAACCTCGTAATCATTTCCTCCTTTCCTTATTCTTGCTATTACAGCTTTTTCGAGAGAAACCATACTACTTCTTCAACTCTTCTTTAATCCTCTCGTTGGCCTTTTGAACGTATTTTCTAAGCTCTTCAACCCCCATTTCTCTGTAAAGTTTCTCGTCTGTTTTTACGTAGCCAACTTCTACGTCTTCTGGATTTAGCTCGCTCTCGATGCTTTTGCCTATAGCAACAAGGGCCAAAATCAAGGCTTCTTCGAAGCTTAAATCCTCACGATATTCTTTCTCAAAGAATTCCACAACCACATTTCTACCCATTCCAATTGCTGTTGCCTTATATTCAAGCAATGCACCGCTTGGGTCTGTTTCGTATAACTTTGGAACTTTATCAACGCCGGCAATCAGGAGAGATACTCCGAATGGTCTAACTCCGCCATACTGCGTAAACTGCTGCTTGAAATCACATATTTTCTTTGCAAGTTCCTTAACAGTTATAGGCTCCTCATAAGTGAGACGATTAATTTGAGCTTCAACCCTTGCTCTGTCGATCAGGATTCTTGCATCCGCTACCAGTCCAGAGGTTGCAGCACAGATGTGATCATCAATTTTGTAAATCTTTTCTATTGTATCTGCCTCTAATAATCTGCTTCCAACTCTCTTGTCTGCAACGAGAATTACTCCCTCTTTAACTTTAATTCCAACTGCAGTTGCTCCTCGCTTTACCGCTTCTCTGGCATACTCTACCTGAAACAGCCTCCCATCTGGGCTGAAGACCGTTATGGCTCGATCATATCCCATTTGTGGAAGATTCATACTAACACCCCCAACTTCTTTCTGCAACCCTTTAAAGTTCCACTTACTCCAAGAGTCAGCAAGGCTATATTTTCTTCTCCTACCTTATCTATTAGCGTCAGGGCTATCATAACCCTATCCAATGCCTCGAGATTGCACCTCACTATTCCCTTCTCCCCGTCGAATTCTTCAAGCTTTAAGCCACACTCCACTGTAGAGGTTTCACCAAACAATGTGATGAGATTTTTCACCATCGCTTCCAGTATCGCCCTATCGTCCACTCTTCCTTTATTTATAACTCTGAAGGCAATATATCTTTTTCTACTCCTCATCGAAGGCGGAAGTTTCACACATTAAGTTGAAGTTTTTAAAGATAAATTTTTCAGTTGGGGAAGAAATTTTTTATTCCAGGCAAAAATCTTTCATGCTCAAAAGACAAACAAAGGACTTTATCAACGTAGATCCTCTGCAAACAGGGGGCAAATTAACTGAGGAAGCAAGAGAAGCTTTGCTTGAATGGGGAGATGGATACAGCGTTTGCGATTTCTGCGAAGGAAAGCTTGACGAAATAAGAAATCCGCCCGTTTATGATTTTATTCATAAAGATCTGCCGGAATTTCTTGGTTGTGAAGTTGCAAGAATAACAACAGGAGCAAGAGAAGCGATGTTCGCAGTTATGCACGCTCTTGCAAAAAAGGATGCCTGGGTCGTGATGGATGGAAATGCGCACTACTCGAGCTACGTTTCAGCTGAAAGAGCTAAGCTTAATGTTGCTGAAGTTCCAAACACTGGTTATCCTGAATATCTTATAGATGCTGAAAAATTCGCAGAAGTTCTTGAAGATACAAAGCGAAAAGGAGAAGTCGTTTTAGCTCTGATAACTTATCCTGACGGAAATTATGGCAATCTTCCAGATGTTAAAAAGATTGCAGAGATCTGCGAGTCTCAAGACGTTCCATTGCTTGTAAATGGCGCCTATGCAGTTGGCAGGATGCCAGTAAAACTGAAAGAAATTGGAGCGGATTTCATTGTGGGAAGCGGACACAAGTCAATGGCTTCGAGTGGCCCCATAGGAGTTCTTGGAATGAAAAGAGAATGGGAAGAAGTTGTGCTTAAAAGATCGAGCAAGTATAAGAACAAGGAGATCGAGTTGCTTGGGTGCACTGCAAGGGGAGCAAGCCTGATGACTCTCATGGCTTCCTTTCCTGCAGTGAAGAAGAGAGTAGAGAAGTGGGATGAAGAAGTTAAAAAAGCCAGATACTTTGCTTCAAAAATGGAGGAGCTTGGAATCATACAGCTTGGTGAAAAGCCACACAACCACGATCTAATGTTTTTTGAGGCTAAAATTCTCTATGAAATCTCGAAAAAGGCTAAAGATGGGCGATTTTTCCTATACAAAGAACTAAAGAAGAGAAGAATCCATGGGATTAAGGCAGGACTGACAAAGCATTTCAAGCTTTCAACTTATGGCTTGAAGCAGGAAGAAGTGGATTACGTCCTTCAGGCTTTTAAGGAGATCATAGAAGCCTATGCTAAAACCTGAAACCGCTGAAAAGCTTGAAAAGCTAAAAAGGTTCGTTGGTTCATTCAAAAATGCTATAATAGCCTTCAGCGGTGGTGTTGACAGTGCAACGCTAACTGCGATCTGCAAGCAAGAGATTGAAGACGTTTTGGCAGTAACTATAAAGACAAAGGCTACTGCAAGCAGAGAAATTGAAAACGCTAAAAGAATTGCTCAGGAATTAGGGATTTCTCATGAGTTTCTCGAGCTGGACGTTCTCAAAATAAAGGAGTTTGTCGAAAATTCGAATGAAAGGTGTTATTACTGCAAAAAAATGATGTTAAAGGCACTTGTGAGCGTTGCAGAGAACAGAGGTTTCGAGGTCGTTTTTGAAGGCACCAATGCGAGCGATATTATTGGAGACAGACCAGGCTTTAGAGCGGTTCTTGAAGAGAAGAAGGTTTTAAGCCCTTGGGTTAAGTTTGGAGTAGAAAAAGAAGAAATAAGGGGGATTGCAAAAGAAATGGGCTTCTCTTTCCACGATTTACCCTCTCTTGCTTGTCTTGCAACTCGAATCCCTTATGGATTAAGAATTTCTCCGGAAATTCTCGAAAGGATTGATAGGGCTGAAAACGTGAGCTTGGAAATTTTAGGAGTTAAAAATGTCAGAGTTAGGGATCTTAATGGCATAGCTGTGATTGAAGTTGAACAAAAAGAGTTGAGTAAAGTTTTAGATTCTCAAAGGTTATTTGAGCTAAGAAAATGCCTACATGAGCTTGGATTTCGTTCTGTTTTGCTTAATCTCGATGGCTATGGCGAGGGGAATGCTAAAAATTATTCAGCTTTTAAGCTGTCGGAGTAGCAACACGAGAATGCCGAAGGCTAAGATTTCAGAAGCAAGGGAGAACAGAATTAGATAGCTTATCGAGAAATCGTAAAGAAAGCCCATCAAAGAGCTTCCCAAGAGAAATCCGATGCCGAAGCCTGTGTTAAGAATTCCATAGGCGGTTGCTCTTTTACTCGCTCCAGTTATCTCAGCCACTCCCGCACGCATCACGGATTCTTGCATTCCTACAATGGCGCCGAAAAGAATTAAGCCCAAAATCGGATTTGCTTCTAAGGATAAAATGACGGAGATTGGAGTTAAAACTGGAACCAAAACAAGGCATTTCAGCCCTAATTTGTCGTAAGCTCTGCCAACTAAAAGCGCGGAGATTGCATCTACACCCATTGCCAAAGCATATAGCATTGGAATGAGCTCATCCGAAAATACGGAGTTCAGCTTGAAATGATACGCCAAAAGCTGGAAATTCACAAGCCCCGCAACAGCAAGGATCGTGAAGGCTATGTAAAGCCAAAAGGCTTTGGTAAGCTTATCTTCACCTTTTTTCGGAATTTCTTCACCCACATAGCTCTGCTTTGCACTCAATAGAACTAAAAGCATCAGAATAGTTGGAATAAACAAAATCAGAAAGCCCTCCCTGTAGCCGTAGCCCAAGAATAGGACAACAAAGAAAATAAATGGCCCAAGAACCGCACCGATTTGATCGATAGCTTCGTGAATCCCAAATCCCTTTCCTCTGCCAATCTTTGCTGTTGCAAATGAAATAAGTGTGTCGCGAGCAGGAGAGCGAAGAGCTTTTCCAAGTCTTTCCAGAATTATGAGCAGAAGAATGATCTCAAGCGAATTGGTTAGTGCAATCAGCGGAATTGAAAGGATTAAGGCATAGCCCGCAAAGGTAAAAGCCCAGTATCTTTTAGATCTGTCCGCAAAGTATCCCGCAAAGATCCTGAATCCATAGCTCAGGAATTCACCAATTCCGATAACAAGTCCGAGCATTAAAGCAGTGATCCCAAAGGTCGCAAGATAAGCGCCTATTACACTTCTTGCCCCCTCGTAGGTTGTATCTCCAAGCAGGCTGACAATGCCCATTAGCAAAACAAATCTGAGAGCTTTCTCCACATTCTTTGGATACAAAAAAGATTTTAAATTTTGTGCTGGCTCTTATTGTGCAAAATTTCGATCCAAAGCTCTGCATCCTTTGCAGAGGTAGAATGCTTTGCAATCTTCCTTATTGCCCGATGCTCTCAGGCTATAGAATTAAGGTTGATTTTAACTTGAAAGAAATCTTCGGCTCATCTCCGCCAGCTTTGTTCGTTGGAAGAGCAAATTATCTAAAGGTTAGAGTTTGCCCTGCACTGCCTCCAGTTGTGGGCGATACAACGCTTTACGACAAACCCGAGCTTTGGGCGGAAATGCCCATAGAGAAAATACTCGATTTTCGATACTCTCTGATCCATGGGCAGTTCATTGCAGACGTGAGAAACCCGAGATCAAGAGAGGCGGACATTCTGCAGGAAATAAGTCTCTACGAGAAACCGGTGGAGCTCGAGGTTATATTTGAGAAGCCACCCGCTCCAAAGGTTTTATTCGATGATTCTACGCCACCAATGGGTCCTTCCGCGCCAGCAAAAGACGTTCGAATCTGTAGTACTCCAAAAGCACCAAAGGTAGTTGAAGAAGTCTATGAAAGCACAGATCTTGGAGCATTCGAAGCTATGAGGCTTTTGTATGAAAAAGGAATTGCGGTCTCTCATATTCAAAAATTGCTCTCCGCAGGAGCTCTCGGAGTAAGAAGAAAGCTCGTTCCAACAAGATGGGCGATAACTGCGGTGGATGACTCGATTTCAAAGCAATTAATTGAAGAATTAAAGCACTTTGAGAACTTGGACCACTACAGGGTTTTTGTTCTTAAAGAAAAGAGAAATCTTTTCATGGTGATCTTAACTCCACAAACATGGTGCTTTGAGTGGGGTGAAGCTTGGTTCCCGCAGACGACATGGAATTTCGGCAATGAGATGTTCATAGAGACGGACTGGGAAGATCATAGAGGCAGAAGGACTTACGCCTCGCTTGGTGGATGTTATTACGCTTCAAGGCTCGCAACCACAGAGTATTTAAGGAAAATAGGGCGACAGGCAGGAGCAATAGTATGGAGAGAGATCTATCCGGGATTTAAGATTCCCATAGGCGTTTGGTTTGTCAGAGAAATGCTAAGAAAATGCTTTAATCAAAAATTCATTGAGTTCAACACACTCGAAGAGGCTTTGGATTATTTGAGGGGCTTTTCAAAGGCGGGAATTGACAACTGGGTTAAAAATTCAAAGTTAATAGATCACTTTAGAGGTCAGAAAACGTTATGGAGCTTCTTATAGAGCGAAAACGAGTTTCGAGTGCTCTCGGAAAGAGCAACCTTCCCGGATTGGATTACACACTCAATCCCTACATCGGCTGTTCCCATGGCTGTATATACTGCTATGCACGGCTTTACTGTGAGCCGAGAATTGGCAAGAACTGGGGTAAGATCGTTGTCGTGAAGGAGAACATTGCTGAGATCCTTGCAAGGGAATTAAGAAGGAAGAAGAAAGGATTAGTCGGACTTAGCACGATCACTGATGCCTACCAACCCATTGAAGCCGAGACGAAACTAACAAGAGAACTACTGCGAATTCTTCTGGAGAACAACTTCAAAGTCAGCATTCAGACAAAAAGCTCTCTTGTTTTGCGTGATCTTGAGCTGTTGTGTGCGAAAAAAGGGCTGGTAGACGTTGGATTCACGATAACAACGCTTGACGAGAGAATCTCAAAAATTGTAGAGCCAGGAGCATCACCTCCGAGCGAGAGAGTGAAGGCTTTAGAAAAGCTCTCTGCTGAGGGAATTAAAACATGGATCTTCTTAGGACCAATTATCCCAGAGATTAGCGAGGAAAGTTTTAATGGAATCGTTGAGATTGCAAAAGCAACAAATAGTTTACTCTATTACGACAAGTATAGAGTAAAACCCTATATGTCGGGTTTTGCAAGAGAACTTGCAGAGAAAGCTAAAAATACTGACTGGAAAGCGATTGCAAATAGACTCAAGGAGCTTTGCAAAGCTAAGGGTGTCGAGTTTACATCTGGATTTGGGGATTTTTAGACTTAAAAAGCCTTTAGTCAGAGAAACCTGTGAATGGATTATAACGTAGCCTATCACGTTGCCGATCGCGATATTCAACGCCTCATTTGCTTCAACGTAGACTTCCTGAACATCCAATTTGAATTCTACTTCGTCCCCGATACATTTCAACAACGCTTCCAACGATTTCTTCGACGTTAATCGGTCTTAAAGCTCCTATCACCTCTTCAAGCACTCTCTTATCTCTAATTTTTTCTACCATTTTAATAATCTTATGTAGAACCTTTGAGTAAGAATTGGGTCATTTACTTCGAGCACACCTGTCACCACCGTTAAATCGTTTAGTATATGTATGTCTAAGGATAGTAACTCGAAAGTTCTGTTTGTGAACGGTGACCACTATCGCGGGTTTACCATTGATTGTAGCTTTGAAGCTCAGCCTTAATCTTTTTCAACGCCTGCCCCATAGAGGTTGGACATTTTATGTGTTTTCCAGTTTCTTTAAGTAGCCATAAACGAACTCTCTTATTTTTTTAAGAGAGAAGGGTTTTTCCACGAAATCCTTTACCCCAAGGTCACGAAGTTCTCTAAAGTGCTCTTTAAGATAAGAAGTAACAACAACTATACTGGCATTTGGATCTATCTTTTTTATTTCTCTCGTCGCTTCTACACCGTTCATCTCAGGCATGTTTATGTCCATAAGAACGATAGCAGGTTTATGAATTTTGTAAAGTTCAACCGCCTCCTTTCCGTTTGAAGCCGTGAGAACAGGATAGTCCTTCAAAGTTTTTTGGAGCGCTTCTCTAATTACCTCGTCATCGTCCACCACGAGAATAGAATCCATAATTACTACAATAATCATAAGTATATATCGTTTTCGGAATTTTGATTCCATACCCAGTGGCACTTAAATTAAAAATAATAATATTAAATTGGTATTATTTAATCTCTTGTCAAAAATCAGAAAAAGCCTTCTCAAGCGGTGGGACTATTTGCTTCTTTCTGCTCATTACTTTTTCAAGCCATAAGCTTTTACCTTCAAGCTTCTTTCCAAATGCCTTCTCAACAACTTTTGGATCGTCGGTTACAACCAGTAGTTCAGTTCCCTCTTTCATAATATCCGTTAGCATAAGAAATACGCTGTGATATCCCTCAGCTTTTTTTTTCGCAAGCTCTTGGTATATCTCTTCTTTCCTTCCCTCAATCATTGAGAGATCTAGAAGCTCAATCTGTCCTATCCCAACTTTCTTCCCGCCCATGTTAAAGTCCTTGAAGTCCCTCATCATTATATCCCTCGCAGACATTCCCTCAACATCTGAAAGCTTTGATTTCACTTCTATGCCGAATTTAATCAAATCTTTAATTCCAGAAATCTTTGCAAGTTCTTCAGCAGCTTTTTTATCTAACTCTGTTGTAGTTGCTGACTTAAAGATTACTGTATCGCTTAGTATCGAGGCAAGCATAATTCCAGCAATATCCTTTGGCACCTCAATACCAGTTTTATCGTATAGAACTTTAAGCACCGTAGCTGTGCAACCAACAGGTAGATTGAAGAATAGAATCGGATTTGGAGTTGTTATATCTCCAAGCTTGTGATGATCAACAATTGCAACTATCTCGCCATTTTCCAGATTCTCAAGGCTCTGAGCTTTTTCAGAATGATCCACGAGAGCAATCTTCTTTCCAGATGCATCGGAGATCTTTTGGGGTGTTTTGAAGCCAAATTTTTCAAGGACAAACTTTGTCTCTGGATTCAGATCCCCTTGAACTGCTGGCACCGCTTCAAAATCAGCTTTCATAAGTTTGCTCATTGTGCCCTTTTCCTTCCATTTATTCCAGAGGTACGCAAATGAGATTGCAGAGCAAACGCTGTCTGTATCGGGATTCTTGTGCCCGACCACATGCATTTCCCCTGCCATGTTTGCTAATCCCTCTGCGAATAAATAACGTTTTCTAAATGAGAAATACTAAGAGATCCAAGCTATTCGGAGATCGTTCGTTTGAATCCCATCAATGCTAACTCCATTATTCAAGAAACGCAGAAAGCTTATATATCCACATCCAAAAGCGAATTTGTGGATGCAGAGAAGGTTGCCAAAATCCTGGATGCTGAAAAAGCATTTGTTATTGGTAACAAGATTTCGCTCTTTAGAATTCCTCCAGAACTTGCAGAGGAGCTTGGGGAGTTGATAGAGATAATAGCTCCAAACGAAAAGTGCGCCGGTTATGCTGTTGTAAATGGTGAGAGTATAGTTTTTAAGAAAGCAGAGGAGAAAATAATAGCTTTTGTTGATAATGATAAGATAATTGGCTCGCTTAGGAGGCTGGAAGAGAATGTTTGAATACGCATACTTTGACGAAGTTATCAAAGGAAATTCAAAAGAACTCGTGGAATACTTGTCCAAGATAAAAAAATTCTTCGATTCTGGGATTCTCAGCGAATTGGCGTATACGACTGAAAATTTTTCATATTTTGCGGTTCGGGAGCCTTTAATGCTCGCTGTGAAGGTGCAAGGAGATATTGGAGAGGCAAGATTTCAGGCTTTAAAACTACTGAAAGATTTGGGCTATGTAGGTAAAGATGTCTACAATCTCGAAGAAGTCTTTAGATTCGTTGAAAAAATAGACAAGATGCCATTAGAAGAGTTTTTACGAGAAATAAAGAGATTAAGAAGCCAAATTTAATCAAATCCCTTTAAAAAGGCTTTAACATTTTTTCCAAGAACTTCGTGGTTGTATCCTCCCTCAAGGACTGCAAATCTCCTACCATTGCACTTCTTTTCTGCAAATTCTTTTATTATTTCGCCAATTTTCGTGTAATCTTCGGTCTCCAAAAGTCCACCCCAGTCTTCCTTGTGTCTATCAAACCCGGCAGAGACTGCAATTATATCGTATTCGTGTTTTTCCAAAAATTCCGCAATTCCATCTATGTTGCTACCACTCATATGATAGTATTTGACCCTCTGCTCTTCTCTGAAGGTATTTGCAGTTCCATCGCCGAAATGCAGATCAAAATCGACAATTGCTGCCCTTGAGATTTTGCCACCAGCAAGAAGTTTTTTAACGGCTATGGCAACGTTGTTAAAGTAGCAAAAACCCCAGGCGCTGTCTGGACTTGCATGATGCCCTGGAGGCCTTATCAAGCCAAAGCTTGGTTCTTTGAAAGCGATTTCGCTTGCCAAAATCGCACCGCCAACTGCAAGCATTGCCAACTCAAAAACCGTGTGGTCCTGTTTTACATCCTCAAAATGTCTTTTCGTGTGAACTAACAACACGTCCTTTTCTTCCGCTGGTTTAGGCTCCACGAACTCATAGCATTTTAATTCATTAATAATCGACTCCATTCTCCCAGGTTCTGCAGCCGGCTCATGGCTATACACTTTATAGAATTTTGGTGAAAAGACGATTTTCATGCTCTATGATCTTATGCCGACTTTAAATATTTTTTGAGAAAGAAATGCAAAAGTTTAAAAATTAAAAGCCGAAGCAGTTTAACATGAAAAGGGGAGAAATTTCACTTATTGTGCTTGCGGTTGGAGTTATTGCAATCTCTGCATGCATAGGTTTGGGAGTTTCTGGGACATATGAATGCACGAAATCAGGAAATGGATTCCCAACTTTTTCTAAAGGAGATACTGTGGAGTTCAAACCAAATGGAGAAGTGATTTACAAATCACATCTTGGTGGACCTTCGATTGTGGGTGAATACGAGGTAAATGGAGACAAAATATCCATAAAAGTTACCTTACTCGGAACGAAAATCAGCATTAATGGAAGAATTGACGGCAAAAGGATCATAATGGATGACGGAGCAGTGCTGGAAAAGTCCTGATCTTTTTTATATCATTTTACTCCGAAAAAAGTTTAAAAGCTTCATGAAATAGCAAGTCAAATGATCGCCTCTGCTCCTGGAAAGATTATACTCTTCGGGGAGCATTCGGTCGTTTACGGAAGACACGCCCTTGTATCTGCTATTAATCTACGATGCAGGGTAAAAGTTAAGAAAAGCAACGATTTTCGTATTATTTCCCCGCTTGGAGCTACCGGAATCGATTTCAAAGTGCACCCCTATATAAGCACCGCAATAAAGAGGTTTTCTGATATTAAAAAAATTGATGGAGCAGAGATAATTGTAAAAAGCGAGATTCCAATCGCTTCCGGACTCGGAAGCTCTGCAGCAGTAACAGTTGCCACTCTCATGGCTTTGAGTGAGGAATTCGGAGCTCACTTAAACAATGAGGAGATATTTGAGATCGCGAAGAGGGTTGAGCTCGACGTTCAGGGTAGAGCAAGTGGAATAGATCCCTTTATTTCAACCTTTGGAGGTTCATGGCTCTTTCCAGAGAGACAGAGAGTAGAGTTACCATTTCAGTTCTTTGTAATAAAGCTGTGGGAAAGATCTACCAAGAAAATGGTAGAGAAGGTTGCAGAAATGCGAAAAGCATATCCGGAAGTTTTGGAAAAAATTTTCGATGCAATTGATGCAATAGCCCTAAAAGCCCCCAAATGTAAAATTGAAGAATTCGAAGAGCTAATTTACATTAACCAGTCTCTACTAAGAGCAATAGGTGTGAGTTCACCAGAGATCGATGAAATAATTTCCAAGCTCGAAAAAGATGGTTTTAAGGTTAAGCTAACCGGAGCTGGTGGCGGTGGATGCATTTTCGGGATATACAAGGGTAAAAAGCCTGCTGGGAGCTTTTTAGTTAAACCCGAAAGGGAGGGGGTCAGAATTGAAGATTCTTAAAATCGGAGGCTCTGTTCTCACACAGAAAGAAAAATTTGAGACTTTCAACGAGATAGCAATAGAAGAGATATCCTCAGCTATCGCGGAGAATTACGAGGATTTGATCCTTGTTCACGGAGCTGGTTCATTTGGTCATCCACATGTTAAAAAATTTGGGCTTGACGATCCTGTTTCGATTGCCAAAATCCATGACGCATGTGTAAGGCTGAACGAGAAGTTCTGCAAGAAGTTAATCGAGTTCGGCGTTCCCGCAATCGGTATGCATCCGATGACTTGCGACTTTTCCAAGATCGCGGAATTTTTGAAGAAGGGATTTCTGCCAGTGCTTCATGGAGATGTGAATCTGAACTTTGGAATCACTTCTGGAGATGATCTCGTCGTAGAACTTGCAGAGAAATTTAAGGTTGAAAGAGTTGGTTTTGCAACCAACGTCGAAGGCATTATCGTTGGGGGGAAAGTTGTCAAAAAATTCACCCGCGAGATGAGAGCGGATCAAATTGGTGAAAATGATGCAACTGGAAAAATGAGCGGAAAGATTGAGAGAGTCCTCAGTATGAAACATAAATGCAGAGTTTTTATATTCATGGGTTGCGGGGAAAATGTTAAGAAGTTTCTGAACGGCGAAGAGATCGGGACTGAGGTGATTCTGTGAAAACTGGAAAAAGAAAGTTGGATCACATAAGAATATGCCTAACCGAAGAAGTGGAGACAGGTTATACAGGACTGGAAGATGTCATGTTAATTCACAACGCAATCCCCGAGATAGATTTTTCAGATATAGACCCATCAGTGGAATTTTTAAATAAGAGGTTGTCCTTTCCTTTTATCATAGCCTCAATGACGGGGGGGCATGAAGAAACAGAGAAAATAAATGAGAATCTTGCAATAGCGGTCGAGAATACAGGCATTGGAATGGGTGTTGGAAGCCAGAGAGCAGGTTTAGAAGATGAAAAAGTTGTTAATACATTCTCAATCGTGCGAGAAAGGGCTCCAAAAGCTTTTATTTACGCAAATATCGGTGCACCGCAGATTATTAAAGACTCTGAGATTGTGGATAAAGTAATCGAAATGGTGGATGCAGATGCTGTTGCAATTCATCTAAACTACCTTCAGGAAGCCGTTCAGGACGAGGGAGATAAAAATGCGAAGGGTTGCCTTGAAGCCATTGAAGGAATTTGCAAGAGTGTTAAGGTTCCGGTCATTGTAAAGGAGACGGGTGCTGGGATCAGTAGAGAGGTTGCAATAAAATTAAAAAAAGCCGGAGCTTTTGCAATCGACGTTGGAGGTAAGGGGGGGACTTCTTTTAGCATTGTAGAAGCATACAGAAGCGAAGATGATGTTATAAGAGATGTTGGATTCGAATTTGCAGACTGGGGAATTCCTACAGCCTTTTCGATAGTTGACTGCGCAGACGTTTTGCCAACCATTGCTACAGGGGGGATTAGGACTGGCTTAGATGTTGCGAAAAGCATTGCACTTGGAGCTAAACTCGCAAGTTCAGCATTGCCTTTCTTGGCCCCAGCAAAAATTAGTCCTGATGCGGTGGAAAGAAGAATTCGTAGATTTTTGCTTGGGTTCAAAACTGCAATGTTTTTGACGGGTTGTATACAAGTTGAGGAATTAAAAAGAAAGCCTTTGTTTATAAGCGGAAAACTTGCAGAATGGATAAAGTTTAGAGGTTTGGATCTTGAGAGTTTTTGTGGAGGGAGAAGATGAAAGATTTACAGGATAGGGCTAGAATAATTAACGAAGCCATACAATGCTACTTACCCGAAAAAGAGTTAGAATTGTATAAAGCTGCAAGGCATCTAATCAAAGCTGGTGGAAAAAGGCTTCGTCCCATAATAGCGATGGTTGTAACAGAAGCTCTGGGAGAAGATTATCAAAGAATTATGCCCGCAATCGTTGCCCTTGAAGCCATACACAACTTCACACTCATCCATGACGACATCATGGACCGGGACGAAATGCGAAGAAATGTTAAAACTGTCCACACACTTTTTGGGGAGGCAACAGCGATTCTCGCTGGAGACACCCTTTTTGCTGAGGCTTTCAGTCTTATTTCTAAGTGCAAGGTTGATGGAGAAAATATAAGAAGGGCTGTAGAACTCATAGCAGATGTGTGTGTAAAGATATGCGAAGGACAGTTCATGGACATGAGCTTCGAGAAGAGAAATATAAAGGAGCCAGAGTATCTCGAAATGGTAAAATTAAAGACAGGGGTGCTTATCGCGGCGTCATCATCACTTCCCGCAGTGTTATTTGGAAAAAAAGACCATTTTCAACCACTTTGGGACTACGGAATATTTGCAGGAATCGGTTTCCAAATCCACGACGACATACTTGACCTGATAGGTAAAGATATCGGTAAAGACTGGGGAAGTGATATCGTTAAGGGAAAAAAGACTCTTATAGTGATAAAAGCACTCGAACAAGGTGTCGAGCTCAAGACGTTTGGAAAACAAAAGGCAAGCATTGAAGAAATTAAAAAAGACGTGGAAAAACTTCAGGAGTGCGGTGCAATTGACTATGCTAAAAGAAAAGCTCAAGAATACATAGAGCTGGCCAAAAAGAACTTGAGCTGTATTAAAAACGAAGAAAAGAGAAGAGAAATTGAAGAACTGACAGATTTCCTTATAAAGAGGGGGAAGTGAATTTACGGAGAAAAATTTTTAATCTTTCTTATCAAATTTAATTTGCCCGTCAGCCATGCGTCCCATGAGATAAAGATGAATGGGAATCCACATGGCGGGCTACAATGATGCTCTATGGAGACGCTCGAAGACATAAAAAAGGAAATTTTGAATTGTAAGAAGTGCCATCTTCATTTAACAAAGAACAAATACGTTCCTGGAACTGGAAGTTCTTCGTCAGGTATCGTATTTGTGGGAGAAGCACCAGGAAGAGAAGAAGACCTCAAGGGAGAACCTTTTGTCGGCAGTGCTGGTAAATTGCTGACCGAAATGCTATCATCAATAGGACTGACAAGAGAAGAAGTCTACATATGCAATGTTCTAAAATGCAGACCACCAAATAATCGGGACCCATTGCCTGAAGAAATAGAAGCATGTGGTGACTACCTCATCCGACAGCTAAATGTTATCAAGCCAGAAGTCATAGTCTGCCTCGGAAGGCATTCGGCTAGCTTTATTTTCGGTCTATTTGGCCTTCCATTTACATCAATCACAAAAGTTTGTGGCAAAGTTTTTGAAGTGGAGAATTGGAACAAAAAAGTAAAAATATTGCCCATCTACCATCCTGCAGCTGTTCTCTACAGACCACAGCTTAGAGAAGAATACGAAAAGCACTTTCGAATAATAAACGAGTTATGGGGAAAAGGAAAACAAAAGACCCTATTTGACTTTTGACTACTTTTTAACTAATTTAATAAAATTACTTAGAATTTTTAGACCATTATCTCCACTTTTTTCTGGATGGAATTGCAGACCATAGCAATCTTTAAAAGCCACCGCAGAGGCGAATACGATTCCATAGTCTGTCTCAGCTATAACGAATTTTTCATCTGTCTTCAAGTAATAAGAATGGACAAAGTAAAACTGAGTTCCGTCTTCAATCCCGTCCAGTATCTCACATTCTTTCTTTATTCTCAGCTCATTCCAGCCCATGTGGGGAATTTTTCCCACAGAAGCTGGAAATCTCACGACTTCACCCGGTATATAATTTAATCCCGAATGAATGCCGTTTTCAAAGCTTCTTGTAGCAAATAGTTGCATTCCCAGACATATTCCAAGCTTGGGAACATCTGGAAATTCGTAATTCGAGTTTACGATCTTTTCTATTGCGGGCTTAAAAGCTCCTACTCCAGGAAATATGATTGCTGAAGCGTTTTTTATTTCATTTCGTTCTGAAGTGACTTTGGCATTGCCTCCAACTCTTCTTATCGCGTTTAATACACTTTTCAGGTTCCCAACTCCATAGTTCAAGATTGCAATCATTAAGATAAATTCTCATCTGTGTTTTTAAGTATAGCCCCCCTCCGAATTTGTAAAGCCCAGTTTATGGAAACATCTGCAACCGAAAAATAGATATCGAAATGATCACCTCTCTCATTTATGGACTGGAAAAGTGTAGTAGATGAACTTTCAGCAGCAGTTGTTATAATTAATGGAGAGGGTAGAGTAACCTATGTTAACAAGATTTTACTTGAAAGAAGTGGTCTCGATTACGAAGAAGCGGTTACCAATCCGCATAAATATTTCATCCCTGAGGATTATGAAAAGCTTGCTCAATACGTTCTCGAAACATTTCTTCAGAAAAGAAAAAATCCTGATCCTGCAATAATTATTCGTGCAATAACTTCCAAAGGAGAAATTGTTTGGATAGAAGCAAGAGCACGGTATGCGGAGATAGATGGAAAACCATTCTGTATCCTGACATACACCGATGTATCTGAAAGGATAAAATTACAGAAAAAGGTCGAATCTTTAAACGAGTATCTTAGATTCCTCAACAGCATGCTTCGCCACGATATTTCAAATATATTCACCCGAATACAGTCTTACTGCGAATTGCTCGAAGAAGAATACACACCAGAATACGTAAAGAAAATCCTCGAGAGTATAACAGCTGGCTCGAGACTAATTAAAAAAGTTAGAGAACTAGAATCTTCTGCCGTAGATGTCAAGAAACCATACAAACTCTCAGAAGTAATAAAAGAAGTTTCATCGAGTTTCGAAATAAAAGTTAGGATAGAAGGCGATGCTATTGTTATTGCAAATGAAGGAATTTATAGTGTCTTTGAAAATCTTTTCAGCAACGCAATAAAACATGGTAGAGCCACAGAAGTCAATATAAGGGTTATGGATGGGGTCGATCATTGGGAAATACTTTTTAGTGATAATGGCACAGGTATAGCAAAAGAATACAGACATAGGATATTTGAAAGAGGTTTTACAACAGGAGGGAGTGGGCTTGGTCTTTTCATAGTAAAAAAATTAATTGAGAGCTACAATGGTGAGATAGAGCTTGGAGATCACGAGAAAGGGACACTCTTCATAATAAGACTTCCCAAATATTCTCCTGATAACCAGACAACCCGGAATTCCGCCAGTCTTCAATCAGAATCTTCCTCAACCGTTTAAATTAAAAATCTAACAAACTTTGGCTGAAAACCTCGTTTGCTGTCATGGAATAAGGCAGGAAGATGCAATACTTTCCATCCTTCCAATCGAGATATTATTCCTACCCAATATTGCAACCATAATTTTTAATCTCATATTTAAGTCTTATTTCAAATATATTATTGTTGTCCGCTGGTAGCTTGCGTTTCAATCATTTCGGGCAAAGAGAAGAAGGCAACGATTTGTAAGATCATGGCTATGAAGACAATTACCAATCCGATTAAAACTATAACCAAAAAAGCCCCTATTAGGTAAACAGTAGCAGTTGTGCTGAAAAGAGATACCTTCGTGTGTGCATAAATTGAATTGTAGCTTCTTCTAAGGAATACTGCACTTAGAATCACCAAGATCCAGAAAGCAACCAATGCTAAACCTATAGAAGCTAAAAAATTAACCAACCCAGAATCCGAATTTCCTCCCGAAAGCAAAAGTCCTAAATAACCCATAACTAAAACTAATACGGCAACTACAAATGCGACTATAGCGAAAATGAACGAAAATAGGTAATTTTTGAATATTCCTGGGTCTTTTGTTTCATCGGAGATGTATTTTACCGCTATTAGAACCATTATAAATCCAACAATCGCTACTGCTGTCCCTATTACAGGGATTAGCGCTCCAACAACTATCAATATTGAGCCTATACCACCTAAATTTTTTGCAGAAGCCAGATTACCCATGCTGAATTGATGCAATTTTACATTATAAATTTTTCGTTATACCTAAATGCTAACTTCGATCGACCAGAACCTTAAAACCCATGTTTTTGAGTATCCTAATGACTTCAGTGTTGTATGGTATTTTATCTGCCGTGATGTAATTCTCAATAAATTTCTCAGCGAGTTTTAATGAATCTCCGTCTGCAAACTCGTCCTTAGAAACAGTTATTGTCATCTCAAGAAGCTTTCTCTTTAATTCTCCATCAAACTCACAGCCATCGCTAACCGGAAGTCCATGAAGAGAACCGCGCCAGTAAACCACGAGCCCTTCGCCAAAAAGCTCAATGTATTTTGAAATCTGCTTCCTGAAATAGAGTCCATAAGTTTGCAAGTCTGCAAATAGAGCTTTGCTCTCAATCCATCTCAGCTTTTTTCCGAAAAGTTCCAAGGACTCTTCAAAATAGAAATCAGGCGTTTTCTGCATTTTGAGCTCTTTTTCAGTCTTGAATTTTATACCGAGATCTTTCAGCTTGTCTTCAATTATCTTCTCTCCAATTTTTCCCAGCACTGTCTGAAGCTTTGCTGCAAGTGGAGAGTAAACGAAATCCCTCACCACTGCATCATAAACTATACTCGAAAGGTCCCTGTCAAGAGACATGGGTTCTTTAAGCGATCTATTTATTTCTTTGGTTGAAAATTCCATTCCTTTAAGTAGCAATCTCACTTTAAGAACAGGCGTTAAAGTTAACCATTGTGGAAAACTTTTTCTTTCTTCCCAAAATTGAAGAATTTCTTTCGTTCTCCCGGAGAACAGGTGATATTTTTTCTTAACACTTTCAATTTTTTTCTGCATCAATATTGCATGTAAAACCCCCCTGGGTAACTGAAATTTATCTAAATCAGATATCTTGTTTAGATTTTTTCTCACATACAGATACTCCTCTATAGATAGTCTCATAAGTTCTCGCACATTTTAAGATGCATCAGATAGTCGTCAATCGCATAAAGAAGTGAATTAACCTTTTTGGCTCGAATTTCGATTACAATTTTACCTTCCTCACATCTGCACTCGCACCAATCTGGATCGTCAACCCTCAAAGCCCTCACGGTTTCTTCAGCATCTTTACTTTCTATTTCTATGCGAGCATAGCACAGCAAAGTCGATCGACCTCTTTCAAAAATTCTTCAATCTTGTCCTTATCAATGTTTGCCCCTGCAGCAACTCTATGTCCCCCACCAACTCCATTTACACGCAAAGCGGATAATCGCATTACTTCAGCCAAATCAAGTCTTTGAGCTATCTTTTCAGTCGTTCTTGCCGAAACTTTTACCTTTCCATCCCTTTTGATGTTCAAAACAACAATAGGCTTATCGGGTATGAGATAACGTGAAAGAATAGTTGCTATTGGACTCGTAGAGACCGAATCGTCCATTATCAGATATCGGATACAAAAACCCTCCCGAACTTCCTTTCTTCTTTTTGTAATTTCTTCTAAGATTTCCGTTGTGAATTTCTCGGCAATCTCCAAACCACTCTTAAGCGCCTTTTCATCGCCCAAAAGCGCACTCAATGCTGTGCTCGTCTCACCCACACGGCCACAGGAGTTTACTATATCCACAAGACTGATCGCATTCCGAATTGGCAGATTTTTTAGTAAAATCTTCTTACCTACAACCTGTTCAAAGACACCTTCATAAGCACCTATTCTCAGGAGTCTCAGGATTATGGCGTCTGCAAGCTTTTGGATTTCTTTGAAACTAAGTTCATCCACTTCTTTATCCCCATCAAGGCTTAGATTTTTCAAAAAAGATTGCAATTCGTCATCTTTTTTGTAAAAATCGAGATAGGGCTCAAGACTCATTTTCAAAGCCTTTGACAATTTCCCCGAAGGCAAATATACCCCGGGCTTAACCTCTGCATAACCCCCAGAAATTGAATCGTCGAGAATTTCTTTATTTAAACCTACAAACTTTTGCTTGTCTCCAATAATTCCAATGATAGCCATGGAAGACAGATCTTTGTTATTTCCGAGTTCTCTGGCAAAGAGATACGCAACACCACTTGCTGAAACCTCATATGTCCCATCAATCCCGACCAGATGGGGGTTTACATGGGCAAAACTCTTTTTTGGTGTTATCTCTCCATTCGGTTTGTGATGATCCAGGATAATTACGTCCGAATCTATACGGGAAATCAGATCACTATACCCGCTCCCCATGTCGGCAAATATCTGCAAACCATCTGTTTCCGGTTCAAAGTCGTTTAATCCTTTCAAAAAAGAGAGATGAAAATCCTTATCTGCCCTTAGTAAAGCTTTTGCAAGTATTGCTCCTGCTGAGATTCCATCCGCATCGTAGTGTGTATAAATCCTTACGAAATCGTGTTTTGAAACTAAATTCACCGCCTTTTTTATGAGATCTTTAATGGTCAAGCCCGAATTCATCATGGATTACTCTTAATGCATTAATTCCCTCTTCAGACTTTACCGCAAACGAGATGTTGTATTCCGAACAGCTCTGGCTGATCATCACAACATTTATCTTGTTTTTGCCAAGTGCAGAGAATATTCTTCCAGCCACGCCTGGAGTCCCTGCCATACCTGCTCCAACTGCACTTACAATTGCTACGTTCTCAATTTTGCTAACTCGCGTAACTCCATTTTCGATAACCTTTAAAGCCTTGTAGGCCTTTTCCACATCTTTTTTATCCACTACTATTGACAAATTAAGCTCAGAAGAACTCTGAGAGACCATTATCACATTAACCTTCTCCTCTGAAAGAATTCTGAAAACTTCTGCCATGATTTCTGCAAAATCAACTCCGGCACCACTTACATTTACTATTCCAGCATTCTGAATTAAACTGAGAGCCTTAACGATATCCTTGCTTTCCTTTTTGCTTGCTCCAATTACAGTTCCCACCGCATCGGGATTGAAGACATTCTTAATCCTAACCGGAATTCCTTTTCGCATCACCGGAATCAGAGCTAATGGATGCAAAATTTTTGCTCCAAAGTGGGAAAGTTCCATTGCTTCCTGATAAGAAATTTCAGGTATAAACTTCGCGTTTGGCACAAACTTTGGATCACAGGTCATAATACCGTCTACTTCCTTCCAGAGCCAGACCTCATCTGCATTTATAGCTGAAGCTATTATCGTTGCAGTATAATCACTCCCACCCCTACCGAGCGTTGTAATTGTTCCGTCCTCCGTTGAACCGATAAAACCAGTAACGACTGGCACAGTTTTCTTTATTTTTAGAAGGGGTTCGATTCTCGCTCTTATTAACTCATGAACTCCTGGTAGTGGTTTTGCTCTGCCATAGTTCTTATCTGTGATTATCCCAGCATCCCCACCGGTCAAGGCCACAGAATCTACCCCAAGAGAAAGAAGTGATGCTGAAAGAATTGGTGCTACAAGTCTCTCACCAAAAGAGACAATATAATCTTCGCTTCTCTTTGTCAATTCTCCAAGGTAGCTGATGCCAAGTAAAACCTTCTCAAGTTCATCAAAAAGTCTTTCAAGAGCCTGTATAACTCTGCCCTTTATTTCGTCGCTCAAAACCGCCTTTTCTACCGCTTCATAGTGTCTTTTCATCATATCGGCCACAAATAACTTTATGTAGCCCGCACTCGGTTCACTGCTACACTTTGTAGCTGCAGAGATAAGAGCATCTGTAACTCCGGACATAGCAGAGACCACAACGACCACTTCATTACCTTCGGAAAATTTTTTGATAAGATTAGCGCAATGAAGTATACTCGCACCATCTTTTACACTCACGCCCCCGAATTTCATTACGATTCTCATATCTTTGCCCAGTAGCCATGAGAAATATAAACCTGTCGGGATCAGAATATCGAGCTCCAGAATTTAGAAATTAGATATATAAGTATATAAGTGTAAAGTTAAAACAAATTTTAAGTTATTGAGTCTTTAAAATAAACGAAGATTAGACTTCTTACTTATACAATAGGGTTGTATGAACCCTGTTTTCTCGCTATTAGATTTGTTAGCAGAATTTTACATTAATATAAATAAATTTTTTAAATAATAAGTTCGAAATCTCCAAGTCTTCCCTCCGCTTCGTCTCTCTTCTCTTTATGCTCCTTCAAAAACTCCACCATTAACTCTGAAGCAAGTTTTTTACATTGTCCGCACAGCATTTTTCCAGATTTGCAGTCTTCTTCTATTCTTCTAAGTTCATCATCATCCTCTACAAGATGGTATACGTAGAATTCAAATACTACACATTTTTCCGGCTCACCACCGAGTCTCTTCTGCTCTTCTGCAGTCGTTCTACCCCCGGTTAATGCGTTCTTCAACTTTTTAATTGCACTTTGTGGGTCTTCGAGCAATGAAATGTAGCTTTCTGGTTTGCTCGAACTCATTTTTCCTCCAGTGAGCCCAGTTGTAAATTTATGATAAATAGAGCTTGGAGATATGAATGCAAATCCCCCCAATTCGAGTTCGATCTCAGTTAAAGCATTCTCTATATCTCTTTGATCTCCAAAGATATCTACATGCCCTTCGAATTTAACGAACTCAAATCCAATATTTTTCAGCTTTTCAAGAAGCTCCTTTCTTTTGCTCCTGACTCTTATGCCATTTTGAATCCTCTCTACCGAGAAAAGGTTCATTCTTGAGGCCAAATCTCTCGTTAATCTTAAATGTGGATCTTGATCCGCCCCAACAGGCACAACAACGGGCTTTGGGCCACCAAATTCTCTCAATTGAGGTTGAAGAATATCTGCTGACTGAATCAATGATACGAAAGCTTTTGCTATTGAAGTGTCGCCTGTAAATCCGTAAATTGCTCTCATTTCGTTTAAATTAACTTCTGCTGAAAGTTCAAATGCGAGATTCTTGACTTTGTCGTTCTTTGATTGAAAATAGATAAAAGCATTTTTTTCGAGCCCAAGAGCTATTATGCTCTTAACATAATCCATACCAATTTGTTTTGTCTTTTCATAGCTCAAACCACGAACCAGATGAGCCTCCATATCCGCAATCGCCACAAAAGCCTTAGCTCCAAGTTTTTGATGCCAGATTATTTCATCCATCGTCATCTTGTGGCCGAAATGAATTGCTCCCGAAGGCATGAACCCGGACATTACCGCAAATTCTCTGCCACCTTTCATGCTCTCAAGGATTCTCCAGTAATCTCTATGTCCAAAAATTACTCCCCTCCGCATCAATCTATGTGGGCTTGGAATTGAACTGATTAACTCACCAAAAGGATTGATCCCAAAATCTTCAAGTAATTTCCTGTAGTCTATAGCACCCTCAACCTCCCACGGTGTAATCACAGTTTCCCGTTTACATTAGGTTAATATTCTTTGTGCAAACTATTCTCGATGATACAGATTATGGGTGCAGGAGCGCTTGGTTCTCTACTGGGTGCACTTCTCCAGCTTTCTGGTTACGAGGTATTATTCGTAGCAAGGGGAAAGCAGTTGGAGGCGCTTAAAAAAAAGCTGATCATTTCTGGACTTTTAAACGCAGATCTAAAGGTTAGGGTCGTTGAAAGACCTGCAGATGCAGATCTTACACTCTTCACAGTCAAGGCCTATGAGACTGAAGAAGCGGGAAAGGCACTAAGCAAGGTGAATGCGGGAATAGTCTGCACAGTTCAAAATGGAATTGGAGTAGAAAAAATACTGCAGAGATATGTTGAAAAAGTCGTCAGAGGCGTTACAAACTATGGAGCAAACCTCAAAAACTTTGGACATGTAGTTTACGCCGGTGAAGGTAAGATATATCTGCCCGAAAACGAACTTGGAACAGAAGTCTGGAAAATTCTCAGGAACTCTCTTCTAAATGTAGAACTGGTAAAAGATATCGAATTCCGTATATGGGCGAAGGCCGTGGTAAATTCCGCAATAAATCCCCTAACTGCAATATGTAGTGTAAGAAATGGCAGAATTGTTGAAAATGAATATTTATGGAGTCTTGCTGTTCAAATCGCTCGTGAAGGCGAGGAGTTGATGAAAAAATTGGGATACGAATTCGATGCAGTTAACGAAGTCAAAAAAGTTGCAATAGCCACTTCTAAAAACAGATCTTCAATGCTTCAAGACATTGAAAAAGGAGATATGACAGAGATTGACTATATAAATGGTGCAATTATTGAAAAATGTAAGGAATTCAGTTTAGATTGTCCCACTAATTCTTTTATCTATAAGCTCGTAAAAGGGATAGAATATGAACTCGCTGCTCGTTCTCGCAGTCTCTGCAGCCCCGATCTCTGAACTTAGGGGTGGTATACCGCTTGCGATCTATCTCGGATTTAGCCCACTTGAAGCCTACCTACTCTCGGTCATCGGAAACTTTTTACCGGTTCCAATTATTCTTCTCGCTCTGAATAGGCTCTTAAAAATTTTAAGTCGATTCGGTTCAATCTGGGAACTTTACAAAAAAATTGAGTTGAGAGTAGAGAGAAAAAAAGATTTAGTGAATAAATACGGTTACCTGGGACTGGCATTATTTGTTGCAGTTCCCCTTCCTGTAACGGGTGCTTGGACTGCATGTCTTTTAGCATTTCTTTTGAATCTTGACAGATTAAAATCGTCCCTATCTATATTAATTGGGATCTGCATAGCGGGTTTGATCGTGTTGTCACCCATAATTGGTCTCGTTAATTTTATAAAATAACACAAAATAAAAAATTTAATTTATTCTAAAGCTACTTTCCTCGTGCTCGAACTAATAGCTTCAACGAGACTCCAAATTCTCATTAAATTGAAAGAAAGACCTTACACTGCTTCAGAACTTTCCAAAATTCTCGGATTATCAAAAACAGCAGCAAGTTATCACTTAGACAAGCTTGCCTCCAGTGGGCTCGTCGAGAGAATCGAACGGGGAAAGTGGGTATATTATAAGATCACAAATCGCGGACTAAAAGATATGCAGATTAGACTCCTTGCATCGATTATCTTCCTATGTTCCTCGATCCTATCAGCAATTGTACTTATAGCCAGATTATTCCAGAGAATTCCCGAAGTTACAATGCCACAAATTTCAAAAGAAGTAAGACCAGCTGCTCTTCCTACTTCTCCTGACTACTACGTGCTGGAAATAACCGGCATAGCTCTGATAACTATGACCTCAATTATACTTTTTCTATATCTCAGAAAGTGATGAAAAGCCATGCTATCGCTACAGCATAAACTGTTCCCAGCACATCCGCGATTGTAGTTGTTAATGGAATCCCTCCGTTGTCTGGATCAATTTTAACCTTGTGGAGAAGCACAGCGATGCCAAAGGAAAGAAGAAGAACTAAAAGGACAATTAAGATAAAACTGATAAAGAAGAGTGTGAACACCAACACATTCACATAAACATAGCCAAAATAAACATAGGCAAGCACTATTGGGATAACTGAAACGAATGGGAAGACAAAAAGAGCAGTAGGAAGGATAAACTTAATGTCATTCATCGCTTTCTTAAAGTCGAAACCTTCTATTTCTCCAAGATGGAGCTTAGTAGAAGTTCTTGCAACAATTATTGAACCGTAATTGCCAAGCTGGTCAATAATAGATGGATAAGCAAAGCTCATAAAAAGAGATAAATAGATTATCTCGCCAAATTCTTCGAGAACGTTTCCAGTTATACCCTGAATAAAGGCAAGTGAGCAAACAATAGCAAGAGATTCCTCATATATCCTCCAATTCTTTTTATCCCTTAAAGAAAGAACTATAGATGCGATTAAAATCAAAAATGTCAAAAAAGCAACAACCCAACTAATTTCAACCTCAAATAAAAAGATTAGAAAAACCAGAGATGGGATAGTTATCAAATCCGCAATAGAAGTGATAAATGGTCCTGAAATGCTGTCCGGGTCTATTGCTTTCCTGAATGCAAGTATAACCACGGATGCTGTGCAAAGAGATAAAAAAAGTGCGGTGATAACACTTGAGCCGAGTGCAATTTGAGTCGCAGTTGCCATAGAGCTGATGTCCGGATATTTAACGAATGCCAAAAGAAGAAGGATCAGAACAGGCATTGTTGCAAGCCAGATTGAAAATAGAGAATTCGTTATTACGTATCTATCTTTAAAACTCGCATCAGATGAACCAAGATAAAATGCAGTGGAGAGTCTTGAGGCCATGGCACCAAAAACATTTCCTCTGAGCCCCATCAACCCAGGAAGAACAATAAGTAGATAAGGATAATTTTCAACAAGTTTTTCAAAGTTTGCCCCAAGAAAGAATCCTGCAAATATATCAAAAGCTAAACAGAGATATAGAACAGGCACAATTAACTGTAAAGCCATTTTAAAGCTCAACTCCCGCTCGGGAATTAGCACTGGCAAGATTATCCCCTAAACAGAAACCCCGACAGGTATATATACTTTCTTGTTATAAATTATTCTGGGGTGTTTTAAATGGCAAAATACCAGTGCAGTGTATGTGGATATATCTACGACGAAAAAGAGGGGGATCCAGATGGCAACATACCTCCCGGAACCAAATGGGAGGATTTACCTGAAGATTGGGTTTGTCCTGTTTGCGGTGCGACAAAAGACCAATTTGAAAAAATAAGCTAAAGATATATATAATTTTATTTTTAAAATTTAATTTAATGTAGAAATATAATATGATAAAAAATGCTGGAAAGGTTTAAAAAGAAAAGGACTTTCTAAGACGTTAAAAAATTATTTTAAAGTTAGCAAACTTTAAATACTGTTAAAAAAACTGTCTGACGGTGATAGAAAATGTTGTCGGAATTTCTCCTGACCGACGAGCAGAAGGCTATAAAAGATGCTGCAAGAGAGTTCGCAGAGAAAGAGTTTCCAAAATATGCAGAGGAATGCGATAGAGAAGAGAAATTCCCATTCGAACTTTGGAAAAAAGCCGCTGAGCTTGGATTCATTGGAATGAGCTTTCCAGAAGACTATGGTGGCCAGGGAGCGGGTGTTCTTGACTCCTGCTTGGTAGTGGAAGAATTCTGGAGGGTAGATGGCGGTTTGGGTCAGATTCTCTCAACAACCTTCGGTTCAGAGCAGATCCTGATGTTTGGAAATGAAGAGCAGAGAGAGAAATACCTGCCACCACTTGCAAAGGGAAAGAAAATCTGCTGTGCCTGCTATACTGAGCCACAGGCAGGTAGTGATGTAGCGGGAATAAAAACAAGAGCAGACAAGGTTGGAGACGAATACGTGATAAATGGAACAAAGATGTTTATCACAAATGGAACAATCGCAGATTACTACATCGTTCTTGCGAGAACTGATCCGAACCCGAAGAAGAGACATCACGGAATGAGTGTATTCATAGTTGAGAAGGGAACTCCAGGCCTTGAAGCCAAAAAACTGCACAACAAGCTTGGAATTAGAGCCAGTGATACTGCTGAAGTCGTGTTTAAGAATGTCAGAGTGCCAAAAGAGAACTTAATCGGTGAGGAAGGAAATGGCTTCCTCCAGACCATGATGTTCTTCAATGTAACACGCATCCCAGTAGCCTTCCAGGCGGTCGGTTTAGCACAGGGTGCATTTGAGCTGGCATTCAACTATGCAAAGAACAGAGAACTATTTGAACAGAAGCTGATTGACTTCCAGGTTACTCAGGACAAGCTCGCAAAGATGAGGGTAAAGCTTGAGTGTGCAAGACTTCTTGCATACCAGGCTGCCTATCTGCAAGACAAACAGGGCATGCCGGATCCAGGAGTTACCGCAATGGCAAAATACTACTGCGCACATGCCGCAAACGAGATAGTTAACGAAGCTTTGCAGATACACGGTGGTTACGGATACATGGGCGAGCAGGCAATCTCGAGAATGTATAGAGACGTAAGAATCCTTGAGATATACGAAGGAACAAGAGAGATTGAGCTTGAAATCATCGCAAGATCATTGATGGGAAGAATTCCATCTAAGCTCAGCCAGATAAGAAAGCATCCACTCATGTAAATTTTTATTTTTTGGGTGATGAAAATGGAAGAAGTCTATATAGTAGACTATATTAGATCTGCATTTTCGAGATCTCGCCCGAGAGAACCGGAGAAAGACGTTTTCAATAAAATAGACATGCCTGCAGTTGCGGCAATGCTCGTAAAAGAGATGGTAAACAGAACAGGTATTGATCCAAGAGAGATCGGTGATCTCATAACTGGATGCACAATGCAGATGGGTGAGAGCTGGTTGTTCGGCGGTAGAATGGTTCACATGCTCGCTGAATTACCAATCGAAGTTCCAGCCCAAGGAACTGAGAGAGTTTGTATCTCTGGGATGTCTGCAATGCATCAGTGTGCAATGGAAATAATGCTTGGACTGAGCGATATTACAATTGCCTGCGGAATAGAACACATGACACATCTGCCCATGCAACCAGATCTGAATCCACACATGGGTATCTCGCCCTCGCTACTCAACAGACAGGACTTGATCGATAAATACGATTTAATGACCGCAGTAAGCATGGGTTTAACCGCAGAAAAGCTATTTGCAAAGTGGAAGGATAAGCTTGGCTGGACAAAGAGAGATCTTGATGAATGGGGCGTTAGAAGCCATAAACTCGCTGCAGAAGCACTAAAAAGCGGTTATTTCCTTAATGGAGAAGGATATCCAACAAAGAGAAGAGGAGAGATATTGCCAATTGAAGTTGAGCAAGCTGATGGAAGCAGAAAGGTGATCGATAGAGATCAATCCATCCGACCAGATACAACCCTCGAAGCAGTTGAAAAGCTCCCTCCAGCGTTCAAGCCAGATGGAGTTATAACTGCTGGCAACTCCTCGCCTCTAAACGCCGGAGCTACTGCGATAATGCTCATGAACAAGAAAAAGATGAAGGAATATGGCCTAGAACCGATGGCCAAAATCGTCTCTATTGGATGGGCGGGCGTTGATCCGAGTGTAATGGGTGAAGGGCCTGTTCCCGCAACACAGAAGGCTCTAAAGTTTGCAAAGCTCGAAGTTAAGGATATTGACTACTGGGAGATCAACGAAGCTTTCTCCGTGGTAACACTCTTTGCAATTAAGATGCTCAAAATTGATCCAGAAAAAGTAAACGTAAAGGGCGGTGCAATTGCGATTGGTCATCCACTTGCAGCGAGTGGAATAAGACTTACGGGAACGCTTGCAAGGATTTTAAACCTCGAAAATGCGAAATACGGAGTTGCTACCCTCTGTGGTGGCGGTGGCCAAGGAGGAACGACTATAATTGAGAATCCATACGTTTAAAAATTTTATATTTTTCCAATTAAAATTAAATTAAAAGATTATACTCTTGGCCAAAGTCCGTAATATGCGTTCAAAACCATTACGAGGATAAATGTAAGCAAACCTGCAAACACAACCGCCTTCGGGCTTATCTTTATCTTTGTTTTCTCCTCCTCAAAATACCTCATTATACCTGCAGAAGACATCAAGGGTGGAGTTCTTTCCTTTGTTCGTGACACCTTCGCCATAAAAGTAGTTTGTGTGAAGAGTATATAAAGACTTGTGTTGGATTAGTGAAATATTTAAGCAACTCCCAGAAACTTTAACACATGTTCCTCAATCTCATCAAAGATGCGATTCGAAGTTTAGAAGAATTCGGAGACGAAAAGCTCATTAAAGAGAGTGAACATGCGGATTTGACGACCACAATAGCTTTCAAAATAGCCAAAGAAAGAAACCTGAATCCGCAAGACGTTGCAAACGATATCCTGAATAAAATAGAGCCCAAAGGCTACGTAGGAAAAGTGGAAGCTGTTAATGGATACATCAACCTGTTTGCTAATTACGAGTTCTTGGAAGACACCATATACGCCATCCTTAACGATGAAAACTATGGATCAATTGGTGCTAAGGGTAAGGTCCTTATAGAACACACATCTGCAAATCCCGATGGTCCATTGCACATAGGCCACATTCGAAACTCTATCATAGGAGATACTCTGGCAAGAATATTTAAAAAAGCAGGGTTTGATGTTAAAACGCACTACTATATAAACGATATGGGAAGACAGATGGCTATAACTGTGCTCGGTGTGGAGAAATTTGGCTTATCAAATAAGAAGCCCGATCATGCGATTGCTGAAGCATACATTTCCGCAAACAAACTCCTTGAAAGTAATCCGGAACTTGAAAAAAGAATTGAAGAACTTATGTTGAAATACGAAGCTTTAGAGGAGGACACTGTAAAAAGATTCCGAGAAGCCATTGAGAGGGCAATGGACGGGATAAAAGCTACGATGACACGAATTAACGTATTCCATGACGAGTTCATCTGGGAGAGCGATTATATCCGAAATGGCTATGTCGATAGGGTTCTAAAAGCTCTTGATTCAAAAAATCTGATAAAGAAAGACAAAGCCTGGATTATAGAACTCGAAGGATTTGAAAAGGAAGTTGTGATAAGAAGAGAGAATGGAACGTCTCTTTATATCACAAGAGATCTGGCTTACCACCTGTGGAAAAGCGAGAATTTTGAGAGAATGATCAACGTCTGGGGTGCAGATCACAAGCTATATGGTTCACAACTTTTAAAAATCCTTGAAATACTTGGAATTAAAAAGCCTGAAATCGTGTTCTTCGAGTTCGTATCTCTTCCAGAAGGAAGAATGAGCACCAGAAAAGGTAAGTTCATTTCTGCAGATGAATTAATTGAGAAAGTTAAGGAAGAAGCAAAAAAGAGCATTGTAAACAGAGATTTTTCAGCTGAAGAAATTGAAAAAATCGCTGAAGCTGTTGCGATTGGTGCAATAAGGTTTGATTTCTTAAAAGTAGCACCTGAAAAACCAATGATTTTTGACATGAGTAAGGCATTAGACTTTGAGCGACAGACAGCGAGCTACATCCAATACACATACTCAAGAGCATGTAGCATCTTAAGAAAAAGCGATGAAAAGCCCGAATTTTCAGCGGAACTTTGCGAGAAGATCGAAAGAGACCTTGTGATCATGCTTTCAAAGATGCCTTTCTACATATACAAAGTTGTAAATGAAGTTAGACCAAATCTTTTCGCAGAATACATGCTTGGGTTAGCATCAAAATTTAACGAATTCTATAGAGACTACCCTGTTCTAAAGGCGGAAGATGAAATAAGAGAGCACAGATTAGCCATTGTTTCTGCAGTTAGCAGGGTTTTAAAAATTGGACTCGAATTAATGGGAATCCAGCCCCTCGAGAGGATGTAAATGATAGAATCAATAGCAGAAACGCTGATCGAATATCGCTACATCGGCGTGTTTCTTTTATCCCTTATTTCCAACTCGATACCGTTCGTAGGTGTCCCATATCTGAACTTTTTGATTCTTCTCGCACCCTTTCTAAATTTCTGGGAACTGATACTAGTTGCTCTTCTGTCAGCGCTCGGCGCATCGATTGGAAAGGTTGTTATATATCTTTTTGGCTTCGGTATTGGCCATACTCTCCCAGAAAAAACAAAAGAAAATTTAATGTTTTTTCAAAGATTTATAAGAAGATGGGGTGTCTTTGCAATTTTTCTCTTTGCTGCCTCGCCTTTACCAGATGATGTCCTCTACATACCGCTCGGAATGGCGCAATATAAGTTGGTTTATTACTTTTTGGCGATTCTCTGTGGCAAGATTCTCGTTACGAGCTACGTGCTGTTTGCCGGAAAATTTGGAATGGAAATAATCGAAAGCTACACAGAAAATTTCGAACTCAGCTTTGTGGTATTCCTTGTTGCAACGATCATCTTATCGATATTCGTGCTTAAATTCAACTGGAGGAGATTTTTCGAGGAGTTTTTTGAAAACAAATAGCTAAACCATTATATTCCTCTTCTTCAAATAGCTATTGCAATGCCCAACTACAATGTGGTGCTACAGGCCGGGTGGATTGTAAAGAGGGCCAAAAGTGTGGAGGATGCAATAAACATAGCGATAGCAGAAGCTGGAAAGAAACTTAATCCTGATCTCAGCTTCGTTCGAGTTGAAGTCGGCGGAGTAGAGTGCCCCAAATGCGGGGAAACATTTAAATCTGCATTTCTGGTATCAAAAACCGCTCTTGTTGGACTGATATTCGAGATGAAGGTATTCAACGCAGAAAGTGAAGAACATGCGGCAAAGATCGCAAAATCCGAAATCGGTAAGAGAATGCCAAACATTCCGCTTGAAGTCGTTGAAGTTTCGAAAATATGAGGCCATACGTTTTAATAAACGTTGCTTCGAGCCTTGACGGTAAAATAAGTGATGAAACAAGAAAACAGCTTCGAATTTCCTGCAAAGAAGACTTGGAAAGAGTTGACAGGCTTCGAGCGGATGCAGATGCTATAATGGTTGGAATCGGAACCATACTTTCCGATGATCCGAGATTAAACGTTAAAAGCAAAGAACTCAGAGAGCATAGAATTTTGAACGGCAAGCCCGAAAATCCGATTAAAGTCATTGTTGATAGCAAATGCAGAATTCCGGAGACTGCAAAGGTATTTGAGGGAGAAGTCATAGTTGCAGTTTCAAAGATTGCAGACAAGAGTAGAGTTGAGAAGATATCAAGAAAAGCAAAAGTTGTAGTTTTTGGCGAGGAAAAGGTCGATCTAAAGTCTCTTATGGAGTATCTCTACGACATAGGGATCAAGAAGTTGATGGTTGAGGGCGGAAGCACATTGATTTCGTCTCTGCTCAGCCAAAACTTAGTTGACGAGATCTTCATTTACTATGCTCCAATAATGATTGGTGGGGCTAAATCGCCAACCATTTGTGATGGTAGTTCTTTTAGTTTTCCATTAAAAATTGAGATTGTTTCTTTCGAAAGACTTGGAGAAGGACTACTTGTGCGTTTAAGACCTATTAAGATTTAGATAAATATATAAATAATATCATAAATAATATGCCAAAAGTTTTATATTGATAATTTTCAACATTTAATCGGGTGAGAAAAATGAAGTTTGTAATACTTTCGAGATTGACAGACGAAGGGGCAAAGACTTTGAAAGAGAGGCCCCAGAGACTTAAAGAGGTGAATCAGGAACTTGAGAAAATGGGGGTAAAAGTTTTAGAGCAGTATGCGGTTTTTGGTGAATACGATTTTGTTAACATAATCGAAGCAAACGACAATACAACCGTGATGAAGGCCATGTTGGAACTTGCAAGCAGAGGAACAATAAGAACGATTACGATGCCAGCAGTCCCGGTGGAAGAACTTATTAAAAAATTATAAGTTTAATTAATTTTTTAAACATTAAAAAGACTTGTAAAGTTTTTCATGCCTTAAATAAGCCCCCCTATCAACCAAATTCTCAATTGCAATCCTATCTTCTGGCAATTTTAAAATCTCTGAGGATTTAAACCTGCTCCTCCCAATTCCCAAAATGTCGCCATATCTGTTGCACACAAAAACTACTTCGTTCTCCTCAAACTCCCCGACCTTCTCAACTGAGCCCGCGAAAATGTCCCTACCATAAAGAAAAAGCATCTCGCCACGATTATTTACCCATATTTTTTTCTTTTCATTTTTCATCAACCAGAAGGCTCCCTCCAGTGTTAGCCTTAGCCTTTTACCAATTTCGCCAACCTTTACACCCGCAACACATTCAAGATTTCTAAGCTTTAGAAATTCAAAAAGTTCTCCTGAGACAGCATAAAGCTCTTTTTCAACTGCGATCAGCCTATAATTTGTAAGAAAATCAAAAGAGTTGAAAAATTTTAAGGCTTTTCTTAAAACTCGAAACTCTTTTTCACCAAGCTCTCTCAAGCAAGAAATTCCTCCGGTTTCGGAATTTCGAGCTTCAGACCTTTTCTCTTCCTGACTTCCATCACGAACTCTTCAAGTAAACTCGGTGGAACCCTTTCAAAGCCCGCATGCTCAGTGCTCCAGATGGCTTTACCGGAAGTTGCACTCCTGATGCTCCCGGCGAAGCCAAACATCTCTTTAACTGGGGCTTTTGCAACGAGATTTGCAGTATCTCCTTCGATCTTTATCTCAAGAATCTGTCCACGCCTACCCTGAATTTCCCTTGTAACGCTTCCTGTCATTGTTTGAGGTGCAAATATGAATATCTTCTGATAAGGCTCAAGCAAAGTTGCATCTGCCTGTAAAATTGCCGCAAAAATTGCAGATCTCACCGCTGGAATCACTTGGGCTGGTCCGCGATGCACAGCGTCCTCATGAAGCTTGCAGTCAACAAGTTTCACCTTTATACCCATGCAGGGCTCCCTTGCCAACGGTCCTGCACGCATTGCTTCCCTGAAACCTTCGAGAATCAACTCCATTGTTTCATTGAGATATTGAATGCCTTTTGTGACATCACAGAATAAGTTCCCCTCGTAAAATTCGACCGCTCCGGCAGCTTCCTCTCCGGTAAGTCCTGCCTCTTCTAATTTCTTTCTGCGTTCCTTCTTGTCCATCTTAAAGTCTACTTCACCTTCCTTGAACATCCTTAACACTTCTTCTGGCAATGGCTCCACAACTATGTAAAATCTGTTGTGCTTGTTCGGAGACTTACCTTCAACCACAGGCGAAGTCTTTGTTACGGTTTCTCTGAATACAACAATCGGTGGTGAAGTTATGACCTCAAGATTGTATTCTCTCCTGATCTTCTCGACCTTCACTTCCAAGTGCAGTTCTCCCATTCCACTCAGCAAATGTTCGCCAGTTTCTTCATTTAGGGTAATTTGCAACGTCGGATCCTCTTTTACAAGCTTTCTGAGCACATCAACAAGCTTTGGCAGATCTCTTGGATTTTTAGCTTCAATTGCCATCGTCACAACGGGCTCGCTGTAGTGTTTCAGAGATTCAAAAGGCTCAATTTTTTCTATTTCTGAGCAGGTTGAACCTGAAATTGCATCTTTTAGCCCCACGAGAGCTACAATGTTGCCCGCAGGAATTTCCTCAACTTCAACACGTCTTGGACCCATATAAAGACCTGCAGTCTGCACCCTGTTCTTTGCTTTTCTGTCTACTATGTAGAGTTCCGTTCCAGGTCTGACAGTTCCGCTAAAGAGTCTTCCAACAGCCACTTCGCCCGCCTGTGGATCTACAACAATCTTTGTTACCATCAAAACAACCGGTCCCTTTGGATCGCAATTAACCATTGCCCTGCCAACTTCGCTATTTGGATCCCCTTTCCATATTATCTTTATTCTTTCTTTTTGAGCTTCAATTGGATTTGGAAGATGTCTTACTACCATGTCGAGAATTACAACATGAAGTGGTGTCTTTTTGTGAAGCTCCTTGGCTTCTCCTCTCTTCAAATACTCATAAACCTCCTTAAAACCAATTCCTGTGTTCTTTTGAGATCTAACACTAACGCCCCACTTCTGAAGAGCAGAACCAAAGGCCACATTACCCTTTGCAACTTCTATCTTCCAATCGTTGAATTTCTCTGGCTTTATCGATTTTATAAGTTTGTTAACATCATTTATAACCTTTATAAGTCTTTCCTGCATCTGCTGTGGTGTTAACTGAAGTTCTTTGATCAGTCTATCGATCTTGTTCACAAAAAGCACGGGCTTAACTCCTTCTCTCAGAGCCTGCCTTACAACGGTCTCTGTTTGTGGCATCACTCCTTCTACTGCATCGACAACTATTATAACTCCGTCAACCGCTCTCATCGCTCTTGTTACTTCTCCACCAAAGTCAACGTGTCCTGGAGTGTCTATCAGGTTAATAAGATACTCTTCGCCCTCGTATTCATGAACCATGGATACGTTCGCAGCGTTTATCGTGATGCCTCTCTCCTTCTCCTGCTCATCGAAGTCCAAATACAACTGCTGTCCAGCAAGTTCATCGCTTATGATTCCCGCTCCAGCAAGTAGAGAGTCGCTGAGCGTTGTCTTTCCGTGATCAATATGGGCAGCAATACCCATGTTTCTGATCCTCTCTGGCTTCCACATTAACTCCTCAATTTTTTCAACAAATTTCTTCGCTCTTGTTGCCATTTTATCACCTTGCAGACTTGGCTACTCTTTCAACTTCTTCTTTCTTTGAAACTGCAAAGCTCTTTGTGTCATTATTCGAAGCTGCAATAATCTCATCTGCTAAACAATAAGCTATGCTCTTCTTGGATTTAAAAGCAGTCCTTCTTGCCCCTTCAACAATATTTCTCAACGCAACGTCGATTCTTCTTAGACTTGAGGTATCAACAGCCTTTGGCACAGCAATACCCCCATATTTGATCCTCACTACCTCTTCTCTTGGACCAGCATTCACAATCGCATCCACGAGGACTTGAATCGGATTCTTCTTCGTCTTTCTTTCAATAATCTCGAAGGCCTCTCTGACGATGTTGTATGCACTCATCTTTTTGCCGGTGTTTCTCTCTTTTCTCATTACCTTGTTTATCAATCTCTCCACGATGAATACTTTCTCCTTTGCAAAGGGATCGAAATGCCTTCCGTGAGTGTGAAGAGTGAAAGTGGGTTGTAAACAGATATAGCTCTTCAAGGCTGGATCCTTTATCTCGATATCTTTAACGCTATATTTCCCGAATACAAGCAGATCTTCTTCACTAAAACCGTATGGCATACTTCACCTCATCTTCTTCTCCTTTCTTCCCCTTACAAGTTCCCTGAGGCTCGTTTCGTTTACCTTGATTACTTTATACCTCACTCCTGGAATATCTCCCATGCTTCTACCCATTCTTCCGCCAATCTTTTCTACAATTACCTCATCGTGCTCGTCTATGAAATTTATTGCTCCGTCTCCTGGAGCAAAGGCAGTGATTTGCCTTCCATTCTTTATCAACTGGACCCTGACCGCTTTTCGGATTCCAGAGTTCGGCTGTCTCGCTTCGATGCCTATCTTCTCAAGAACTATACCACGAGCCATTGGAGCTCCTTCTAAGGGATCTGCTTTCTTTGCCAAGCCCAATGCTCTCTTCACGAACTTCTTCTGACTCCATCTAAACTTCTTCTTTACTTCGAGTATCTTTCTTGCAGCGAACAATCCATAGCCCATATCATCACCTTACCACTATGTCTTCAATATTGTGATGCCTTTTAGCTAATTCTTTCGCTTTATTAATGTTTTTGCCACCTTTACCAATGACAATTCCTTTTAGATCTGGCGAAACGGTGATTTGAGCTGTCTTTGAATTCCCCTTGTCAAGAACTTTCACATTAACCTTAATTGGCTTGAATATGTTTGCTATAAACTCTGCTGGATCGTCAGAATGCTCAATTATTTCTATTCTTTTCCCTATCAGCTCTCGGGCCCTGTCCACATTGATACCTCCTTTTCCAATTGCCAGCCCCATGTCTCCCTTCTTTACGACAAAGATAACCTTGTCCTCGTAGACTATGCAATCCTTTACACTCGCCCCCGTTAAATTCTCAAAAAGAGTTAGATACCTGATCTCCTCTGAAGATAATCTCATCTCCATATTCATCACTCTATCTCTTCCGTTATTGCCATCGAAGCGATGCTAAACGGTTTTCTGCAAAATTCTCCAAGTTGCATGTTTGTTCCATCAAACACTAGCACAGGAACATTGAATTCCCTGATCTTATTTAAAAATTCTTCAGGACAGTTCTTTGAAACCACTACTGCCTTTGCTTCTCCCTTCTTCAGCGCTTTGATCGTTCTTCTGGTCCCTATATAGTATTTTCCACTCCTTAATGCCTTTCTTAAAACTGCTTCAACGTCGCTCATTTCTTCATCCCTCCGCCCAATCTGGCTACAAGTTCAACATCACCTGTTCCCAGCTTTATGGGTTGTCCAATTATTATATTCTCGGTTATTCCCTTCAAATAATCAATTTCACCCCTCATGGCAGCATCAAGAAGATTGTTTACAGTCATTTCAAATGCTGCCCTTGCAAGGATACTCTGCTTCTCACCCGCAACACCATGCCTTCCAATTTGCCTAAGCTCCCCATCTGCAGTCATAACGTCTGCAAGGAGCATTATATGGCGAACGTCAACCTCAAGACCCTGCTCTTCGAGTGTGCTTAAAGCTTCGTTTATGATCGCGGTTCTCGCTGCCTCGATACCAAGCACTTCGTATATCTCATAGATGTCATTTGTGAGGGTTCTTGAAAAGTCAACTCCCTTGACCTTCATTACCTTTTTCAGACTTGAACCCTCTGTGTAAAGAACGTATTCATCTCCCTCTTTTCTTATAATGACTCTCTTTATTTCCTTTATCCCCATTACAACCAGGTCTCTGAGCTTTTCGAAGACGTCCATAAGGTATTTATAAGATGGCTCTTTGATTTTCACCACCAGAACGTCGCTTTCCTGCTCGAGATCGTCCTTTATACTCTTTTCGATCTTTTCCTTCAATTCCTCCAAGCTCAGACCCTTTCTTTTCAAGGCCCCCTCGTCAGGTTTTATCAGGATTTTCATCTCTCTAAGATCTACCTCTATTTCAGCCAGATCCTTTAGATAAGTTGCCTCGATTCTATTTGCAACTTCTCTTGCCTTTTCTCGATCCCCTGCTATCTCTTTCTCCAAATGGATTGTCATCATAGGTGTGGAGGGGTTTTTCCTTACATCCAATATTTCAATTAGTCTTGGTAAACCGAGGGTAACATTGAGCTCAGCAACTCCTGCGTAGTGGAAAGTTCTCATCGTCATCTGCGTTCCTGGTTCACCAATAGATTGAGCTGCAACGATTCCTACTGCTTCTCCAGGCTCAATTAGATTTGAAAGATATGCCTGATAGCATCTTTCCACAATTTTTTTTGCAACGTTCTTCTTTATCTTCAATCTCTCAAGTTCTTCTTTTATCTCGTTCTTAACGGACAAAGGCAGGGGATATTGATCCAAAATTTGATCGTAACTCATTCTTTCACCTCACCCATAACTTCTTTAATAATTCTCTTAACATCGACAGCCTTTCCTCTAAAGCTTTTCATCGGATCTACACCATCCTCCCCATATTTGAACTGCACAATCACACCCGAAGTTTGTTCTCTTACGGTGCCATCATACTCTACTTTAAGATCTTGCAGAGCATTTATCATTCTTCTCTGCAGATAACCGGACTGAGAAGTCCTTACCGCCGTATCAACAAGACCTTCTCTACCACCAGCAGCATGGAAAAAGAACTCAATTGGCGAAAGTCCAGATTTATAACTGCTTCTCACAAATCCTCTTGCTTTTGCTCCGAGATCGTTTGGCTTGAAATGACTTGTAGTTCTGTGAGTATAAGCATAACCTCTCGTTAATCTCTCCCCTCTGACTGACTGCTGTCCTATGCACGCTGCCATTTGCGTTAGATTAAGCATGCTCCCTCTTGCACCACTTACCGCCATTATCACTGCAGAGTTATCCATACCAAGGTATCTGCTTGCAATTTTTCCAGCTCTGTCTCTTGCTCTGCCAAGTTCCTGCATAATTCTCAATTCTAGGGTTTCTTCTATACTCCTTCCTGGCATTGGTTCAAGGTTCCCTTCACGATAAGCCTTAATCAACTCTTCAACTCTTTTTTCTGCCTCATTTATTGTTTCCTCGATCTGCTGAACTGCCTCTTTAGGTATATCCTCATCATCAATACCAATCGTAAATCCCAGTCTGCTTATAACGCCAATGGAGAGCTTTGTCATGTCATCTATGAATTTTCTTGCAACTCCTGCTCCGAATTTACGCATAATTTCATCGATTATTATACCCTTAAACGCGCCTATTGCCTTCTCATCAATCGTGCCCTTTAAAAGAACTCCATTTTCGATAACAACATAGGCGTCGTTATCGCAATCCTCTTCCTTGCAAACATCGCATCCCTGGCAAACTTCAGCTCTGAACTTAATTGATATCTTAGGCAAAATAAAGCTGAAAATCTCCTTTCCCGTATACTCCTCCTTTGCAGGAATTTCAGAGATATCGACTGCTCTCAAAAAGGCTAATGCCTCCTCTTTTGTGAATTTTTTATTTCCTCTTGTGAGCAAGTAGAGACCAGTGACATGATCATGAATTCCACCAATAATCGGGCCACCGAATCTTGGGGATAAGATGTGTTCTTGGACTGCCATAAGGATCTTTGCCTCAGCCTGCGCTTCAAGACTCTGGGGCACGTGGAGGTTCATTTCATCTCCATCAAAATCTGCGTTATATGGTGGACATACCGCTGGATTCAAGCGGAAGGTTTTGTAAGGCAAAACCCGCACGTAGTGTGCCATTATACTCATTCTGTGCAGAGAGGGTTGTCGATTGAATAGAACTATATCTCCGTCTGCTAACTCTCTTTCAACAATCCAACCTAGCTCGATTTTCTCGGCAAGCTCTTCCCTATTTGTTTCAATAACTCTGATTTTTTTGCCATCAGGTCTTACTACATAGCTCGCCCTTGGATGCTCATTTCTCATAATTATCTGCCTTGCAAATTCAAGGTTGCTGGGTGTTACAAAAATGGGGACCGTCAATTCCCTCGCAATCTCTTCAGGAACACCCACTTCACTAACGCTTATGCATGGATCTGGACTTATTACAGTTCTTGCTGAGAAATTAACTCTTTTTCCAGAAAGAGATCCTCTAAATCTTCCGTCCTTGCCCTTCAATCTTTGTGCCAATGTTTTGAGAGGTCTTCCACTTCTATGTCTGGCTGGAGGAATTCCGCTGACCTCGTTGTCAAGATAAGTCGTGACATGATACTGCAAAAGTTCCCAGAGGTCTTCAAGGATTTGCTGTGGTGCTCCTGCTTCTCTATTCTCAATAAAACGCTGATTAATCCTTATTATATCAACCAGTTTATGAGTTAAGTCGTCTTCACTTCTCTGGCCTGTTTCAAGAATGATTGACGGTCTTACAGTTACTGGTGGAACTGGAAGAACAGTGAGAACGAACCATTCAGGTCTAACTGCTTTTGGATCAAGACCAAAAGCCAAAAGATCTTCATTTGGTATTTTTTCAAGTCTTTCCCTTATGTCTTTTGGAGTTAGCTTTTCTTCTTCTTTCTTCTCGGGATCGATCACTTCAAAGAAAGATGTGGGTTTTTCAAATTTGATCTCTCTCTGCTCTGCTCCACAGTGTGGACACTTCTTTGCAGCCTTTGTTAGTCTAAAGACTTCTTTAAGAACTTCATCATAATTTTGTCCGAGAACCTTTAGTCTTTCGATTTCTCTAATGAATTTGTCTCTCCTTTCCTCTTTCATCAGAATTCTTCCGCATTCCCTGCATGTTCCTGTTAGAAGTCTTGCGATAACTTTCGCATATCCTACGTGGATAACCGGTGCTGCAAGTTCTATATGGCCAAAGTGACCGAAGCACTCACCAGCTTTACCACCGCAGGTTCTGCATTTGAGTCCGGGATCTATAACTCCAAGACGGGGATCCATCAGGCCCCCTTCTACAGGAAAACCATCATCGTCATAAGTTTCAGGGGTTACAAGTTTTGCAACGCTCATTCTTCTTATTTCTTGAGGAGATAGAACCTCAAACTTTATAGCGGAAATTCTCTTGGGATACATACTACCACCTCAAGCTTTATCACCAAGTTTAAGGTGTGGAGAGATCATCATCGCCTTTAATTCGTCGAGAAGTAACTTGAAGGCGTAGCTCATCTCCACCCTGAAGATGTTGGTGTCATCATCGCAAACATTGCAGTATGCGGTGTTCTTTCGGTAGTCAAACATCGCGACATGCCCACAATTACCACAAACCCATACGTCAACCTTATCCGACTCATTTAGCAACCTATCTTTCAAAAGCAATGCCGCTCCATGGCCAATCAAAACGTCTCTTTCCATTTCTCCAAACCTAAGACCTCCTTTTCTTGCTCTGCCTTCGGTGGGCTGTCTCGTGAGTATCTGCACGGGTCCTCTACTTCTCGCATGAATCTTTCCTGCAACCATGTGATACAGCTTCTGGTAGTAGATAACACCAACAAAAATGTCTGCGAGGAATCTCTTACCGCTTATTCCGTCATACATGACTTCCTTACCAGTATGGCTGAAACCATATTTTTTGAGGGCCTCTCTCAAATCGCTCTCCTTTTCGCCATAGAATATTGTGCCATCAACTCTCCTCGCCTCCAGAGAGCCGACCTTACCTCCGATCATCTCAAGAACATGTCCAACAGTCATTCTCGATGGGATTGCATGCGGATTCAGAATCATATCTGGAATTATCCCGGATTCTGTGAAGGGCATGTCTTCTTCAGGAACTATGAGCCCCACGACCCCCTTTTGCCCGTGTCTTGAAGCGAATTTATCCCCAAGCTCAGGAATTCTCAGATCACGAACTCTTACCTTTGCAAGCTTTGAACCACTTTCAGACTGAACAAGAAACACTGCATCGACGACTCCCTTCTCGTTGCTTCTCATTGTTATAGAAGTTTCACGTCGCTTTTGCGGGGATATGCCAACTTCTGGTTCTTCCAAAAACCTCGGTGGAGAAGTTTTTCCGATTAAAACGTCATCAGGACCGACTTCAGTTTCAGGATGAACAAGACCGTCTTCGTCGAGATGAGCATAATCTTCAGAACCTCTAAATCCAGAAATATCTGCTCCAGGAATTTCAAATTTATCTTCCTGACCACCTGGATATCTCATTTCTTCTGTTTCGTATGTTCTGAAGAAGAAACTTCTCCCAATTCCCCTGTCAACGCTCCCCTTGTTTAGAATTACCGCATCCTCTATATTATAGCCCTCATAGCTAAGCACTGCAACTATGAAATTCTGCCCCGAGGGGCGGTCGTCATAGTTCATTTTTGCCTGCGTGTCTGTTGTTACAATCGGAATTTGTGGATAATGCAGAAGATGCCCTCTCGTGTCAGTTCGCCAGTCTATATTTGAATATGGAATTCCAAGTCCTTGCTTTATCATTGCTGCGCCCATCGTGTTTCTCGGAGAAGCGTTATGCTCGGCATAGGGTATGCTCCCCACACAGATGCCCACGATCAGAGTTGGATCGAGCTCAAGATGTGTGTGCTCAGGTGTTAAATCTTTCTCATATACTGCAACGAGAGCATTTTCCTCTTCTTCAGAATCGAGGTACTCTATTAGTCCCTGTTTCACAAGATCTTCAAAGGTTATTTCACCATTCTCAAGCTTTTTTATGTGTTTATCGGTTATGAGCGGCTTTCCATTTTTCACAACAATGAGTGGTCTTCTCGCTCTTCCCGCATCGGTATTTATCCTGACTTCATTGGAGTCTGAAAAGTATGCCACATTAACCTGGCTCGAAATTTTTCCCTTTCTTCTCAACTCTCTTATTTCTTCTGCAAGCTTTTCACCATTTTCGCAAAAACCAACAAGTGCTCCATTAACATAAACTCGACACTTTCTCATCTTAACCCCTCAGCATTTCAACACCTAATTTTGGCAGAAGATTTATAATTTCCTTCTCATCAACTCCGACGCTTACCTCAGCGTATTGAGCAAAGTTTTTCACCAATCCACAATTTGGACCTTCAGGTGTCTCGGAAGGACAAATTCTTCCCCAATGCGTTGCATGAAGATCTCTTGCCTCAAAATGAGGTTGAGATCTCGAAAGAGGTGACACAACTCTGCGAAGATGAGATATAAGCGAGATATAGTTATGCCTATCTATTAACTGCGATATGCCCGTTCTTCCGCCAACCCAGTTTCCAGTCGCCATGGGGTGCATCAATCTATCTGTAAGCACATCACTTCTGACTGCAGTCGACATCTTCATGCTTCTTCCACGTTGTTTCGCTCTATCAAGCTGATATTTAACGTCTTTTATAAGTCTAAGAAATGCAACTCTGAAGATCTCCTCCATCAGATCTCCAGCAAGTCTTAGTCTTTTGTTTCCGTAGTGATCCTTGTCGTCTTCTCTTCTGAGTCCAAGATGAAGTTCAAAGATCAATTCGGCCATTCTTGCAAGGAAAAATGCTTTAGCTCTTCTGGCTTCTTTGTCAATGCCAAGATGAGGCAAGAAATACTGATCAAGAACCTGTTCAGCTCTCTGCATTCTATATTCCCTACTCTGCCCCGGAGCAACCCTTCTTCCGAGATACTCTATTGCATCTTCTTGTGTTTCAACTTCAGATACTTCGTTGTCCTCTATATTCTGGAGCATGTATTTCATGATCTCCGGGTTCGTGCTTACCATCTCCACAATCTCCTGGTCACTCTCAACCCCAAGAGCACGCATTAAAATGACGAACTTTACGGGCTTTGGCAGCTGTGGGAATGTAACTTCAAGAACGTTGTTTTTACCCCTCTCAACAACAATCAACGCCCTGTAACCTGCCCGCTGACTGAAACACTTCGCTACTTCTACCATTTCCCCGTATTTTTCTTCTCTCTCGAGGAGCACCTTGTTTGGTGCAAGATCCTCGAGAGTTACAATCGCTCTTTCAGTGCCATTGATTATAAAATACCCCCCTGGATCCAGTGGATCTTCCCCGGCGAGATAAAGTTTCTCCTCGTAACTCAAAGATTGAACGTTTCTCTTTAAAACTGCTTCAAGAACTGAATCGATTCTTTCAGGACTTAGATTACAGATCTTGGATTTTACCATCACCGGGAGCATTCCAATCTCAACCCATTCGGTCTCCAAAGGTCTTCCACCATCGTATACAGTTGCTTCAAGCCAAATTGGAGCGGCATAGTTTAGGTTCCTGAGCCGTGCGTGACTTGGAAGTAATGGAACTTTCAGACCCTCTGCTTCTTTGACAATTGGAGTTCCCACTTTAATTCTGCCGAGCTCTATGTATGTGTCTTTTGCTTCGAGTTCAATTATTTTCTGCTCATCAATCACTTTCTGCAATCCCTCGTCAATGAATCGGTTAAAAGAGTCGATTTGATGCTTCACGAGTCTTTCAGGCGTGAAATAGGCTCTTGCAAGAACGCGAGTATTGAGCATACAACCACCTTTACTCAATCACCAGCCTGTAAAATATACTAAAACCTGCTGTGTGGCTTTTTCGGGTTATCTTTATTATATCACCCGGTTTTGCACCGATTTCTTTAACAATTGGGTCTGTAGCTTTGATTTTTGGCAACTGCTCTTTACTTACTCCAAGTAACTTAAGCAATTCCTCAGCTTCGCTCTCCTCTAAAATTTCGTGCTTCGGCACGAGCACGTGATCCTGCAAACTCACCTTCATACTCCCCCCGAAATTATGCGGGCTCGACGGGATTTGAACCCGCGACCGACGGGTTAAAAGCCCGTCGCTCTACCTGGCTGAGCTACGAGCCCTTAAGCTCGTTGTGCTGAGGATTTAAATCTTTTTCGTGTTAACTTAAAAATTGAGAAAAGTTCATGTAAGTTCGAGTTGATGATTCATCACTCCACAAAATTTATATCTTTTCCGGAGCCATCCATAATATGCGTCTGATGCCAATACTTTTGCTATTGGCTTTTTCTCTTCTGATTCAGCCAATCTTAGCTTTTGACATCCAGAAAACGATCAAAGCTGTGGCTGTAACCAGTGGAGAGGAACCTGAAGGTGTAGTAATTAATATAACGGTTCTTATCAATTCTGGAAGCGGTAGGGTTTTTGTTTCCACAACACCCTTCACCGAAATCGACATGCAGGGAAGTGCTCAGCTTTCAGCTCTAACTGCATGTGACCTCTTAGGGATTGATTTCACAAAATACGACTTCTTTTATATTATAGAAGCTGACGCACCGATAGTCGGTGGCCCTTCGGCTGGAGCAGTAATGACAATTGCCACAATTTCTGCGCTTAAAAATCTAAGCATAGCGGAAGACGTCTACATGAGTGGAATGATCTACCCTGACGGGTTTATCGGCCCGGTGGGTGGTTTAAAGTATAAACTTGAAGCGGTTGCAAAAAGTAATGGCAAGATTTTTCTAATCCCCCATGGGCAGAAAATCGTTACAGTCCAAGAAAAGGTCGTAAGAAAGGTCGGAATGATAAATATTATCACCACAACCTACAGAGAAGTCGATCTCGTTGAATACGGCAAACAACTTGGTGTAAACGTTTACGAGGTTGCAACGATCAACGACGCCCTGAAATATTTTACAGGATATGAGATAAAAAGAAAGGAGACGAGCTTTAGAATTTCAGAGTATTCAGAGATTCTGAAAATACTTGCAGACAACATGAAAGCAAGTGTAGAAGAATTAAACAAATACACAACACCAGAAGCGCAAAACATTCTGAACAAGGCAGAGAGTGATTATATGGCTGGAAACTACTACAGCGCTACAAGCAAACTTTTCAATGCTAAAATCTTAATGAGATACGAAATGTATAAGAAAACGCTTTTGACCGCACAGCAGTTCGATGAAGAAGTCGAGAAAATAAAAGCAGAGATAGCAAATCTTAGAGAATATCTGAAAAAGGAACCTACAGGAATAAATTCCATTCAAATAATTGCTGCAGCGCAGGAAAGAGTGGCAGAAGCTGAAAAATCTCTCGAGTCAGCTATTAGTTCGAAAAGCTATAGCGAAGCGCTCCAGAACCTTGCCTATGCAAAAGAAAGGTTGAACAGCGCAAAGGTATGGCTCTCCATTTTGCCAATGCTCAAGGAGGACTACCTTTTAAATACTACAGAAATAAAAAAGAGAGCTGAATTCTACATAAATCAGGCAAATTCAGTCATAGTATATGCATCTTCGCTTAATGCATATTCTGAATTGCTCGAAAATGCATACGAGGCAATTGAAATTTCAAAAAAACTTTACAGAGATGACCAGTTTGCAGGAGCAGTTTTTTTAGCCTTAGATGCAATAACAGAGGCAAGCTTATCCATAGAGGCAAGCTATGGAAATATTTCGATGAAGATAAACGAAAAAAGAGAGAACGCAAAAGTGGCCCTGTCTGAATCAGAAGAAGTAAGCCATCCCGTTCTTCCCGCAGCTTATTTTGAATTTGCAGAAACGGCAGAGAATCCATACCTAAAGCTTATGTATTACTCACTTGCAGAAAGAATAGCAAAGTTCATAACAATAATGGCCGAAACAAGCGAGGAAAAAGAGCTAATTCACGCAAAATTCACAGAAACCCCGGTAACTCACCAAAAATCGGCGATAAGAGAAATGCTAAAAACCCCCGGTTTTGAAGTTGTATCGGCTATAGGCGCTTTAGCCGCAATCATAGCGATAAGAAAATACAAATGATTCCACCAAAAAGGGTTGCAAGAAAGTTCACTTCAGAGTTGTTCAGATAACCCTTTACTTCAAGAGTTGCACCCAAAAGGCTATCTATATGAATCGCAATGAATGCCGAAATGATGACGGGTAAAAAATGCTCAATCGAAAGAATTCCAAGAAAATGAGCAAGAATAGATACCAAAAGACATCCAGCCAAAGCGGCTATCTCACCAATTACAGAAATTCCGCCATTAGTCCCTGGTTTAACTTTTTTAAAATTTGTGATTAGATAGACATTCTTTGCGGTTTTACCAACTTCACTTGCCATTGTATCCCCGAGAGCGGTCGCTACGGAAGCTATGAATGCTAGGGCAAAAAAATTATCCCCTAAAACACCGTAATTCATGGTAAAAAATAGTGGGGCCAAGCTATTTCCAAAAACATTAGAAAAACCCCTCGCTCCTCCCGAAGGTTCCGCTATACCCAAGTTTAATTTTAATGAATACTTATACTTTGTAATCGCGGAACCGAACAAATAAAAGGAGAGAAGAACTGCGAAAAATCTCAAATCGGTGAAAAGAATCGTTATCGTCCCAACAAGAGTTGCACTCATCAACCCGCTTTCGTCTGCTACCCCTGCTTTAAGAGCCATTAAGCTGAGTATAAAAGATACCACGAAGGCAATGGCAAGTTCCTCAAGCGAAGCAGAAGGAATATAGATCCTAAAGATTGCAAAAACTGTAGCTAAAGATAGCAAAGTCAGAACTCTCTTATCTGTTCGGGTATCTATACTCTCCATCAGAGCTCCTGATAGGCCACCCGCGAGTGCTATGAAAAGTATGTTTGAGATGGAAAGCTCAAGATTGTTTAGCATATTGTATGTATAAAAAAACCCGGTTCCGGCAATTGTATAGATGGGGATGCTCAACAAAGAACTTTTTCGGAACTCGTAAAAAGACGAGACGAACATTGACGCATAGATTATTCCTTTTTCCATAAAACATGCAAGTCCCGATAATAGTGTGGCGGTAAGGAGATAGCGAAAATATTTGTTATGCGTATCTTTCGCGTAAATCGCAGTAACAATAAACATTACTGCAAAGACTAATCTCGGATCTGAGATCTGATGGGGCAAAATACCGACCAATGCTATGACTGCAGTAATCATTACGGGAAGCATTGAAAAGAATTAAGTATTCGGACATTTAAATTTTCACGTGCTTCTACGAATCTATCAGCTGATGCTTGAGAGAAAGATTAAGAAAACTCCAAAGCATTTAATGATAATCTGCTCGGAAGTTAATGAAAACTTCAAGAAGTTTCTGGAATGGTGTAGAAAGTTTGGAATTCGTGAAATTACAGTTTGCACAAATTCATTTCCGATTAAGCTTGAGAAAGTTAAAGTCAATTTTATTGATGATAAAAATTTTTATAGCACAGGTGAAGGGGATTTAACTGTCAATGTAGTAAAAAATCTGGGAAGAAATGAGATTGTGAACGCAATAAGAGAGATTGCCAGAAAAGCAATTAATGGTGAAATTGATCCAGAGAAAATTGATGAAAAGGTTTTTGAATCAGTGCTCAAAGTTAAGTCCCAGCCGGACATGATAATAAAGGCAGGATCAGAAGTTCCGGACTTCTTACTATGGCAGAGCATATACAGTGAACTATACTTTACCGACATTGACTGGAACACCGTGAGATACGTTGATTTTTTGAGGATCCTGAGAGAGTATCAGAGGAGGGAGAGGAGGTATGGTAGATAATCTGAGAATTGTAAGAGTAATAGCTGATTACCAATTCGGTAAAGGTGCAGGTTTGGCCCTTTTTCCTGACACCTGCAGGTTTTTACTGTCAAAGAATGGAAAAATAAGACAAATTTTAGACGGAGATAGGAGAATAGCAACACTAAAAGCAGACTCGGGGCTACTAACTCTAAGCATAGAAGGGGCAAGGAGACTTCAAAGAGTCTTTAAATTTCCTAAACTGAGAGTTGTTGTTCTAAACGAAGTTTCAGAGTTCATAGCAGAAGGAAAAAGTGTTTTTGCAAAACACGTGGTAGCGGTTGACGATAGAATCAGAGCAAATGATGAAGTGCTGATTGTGAACGAAAGAGACGACTTGCTCGCCACCGGCAAAGCTCTGCTTTCAGCATTTGAGATGCTTGAACTAAAGAAAGGGGTTGCGGTCAAAACGAGACAGGGATTAGAATGAAAGTTGATAGAGAAAAGGGTATAGTGGTGCTGGAAAACTTTTCGAAAATAAAAAAGAATTTGAAATTTGAAGGTTGTGTAACTCTTGGCATCGGATGTGAGACTGCAGATTTATTTGCAAAGGAGGTTATTACTGGAAAAGGCTGTTCTTTGAGAGATATCGTTTGTGAGCGTATAATTCTTGGTGCATTCTCCTCTTTTAGATCAATCCATGCAGAGGAAGTTATTCTCCTAAATTCCTGCACAGGCGAGAAAATTGACGCAAAGGTTGTAAAAATAGGGGAGAATTGCAAAATTTTTGAGGTTAAGGCTGAAAAAATTGAAATGAGAGGTTTATCCAGGATAGAGAAAATCGCTGCGAACAAAATAAAATGTATGGATTTTATATAAATCCTTTACGTATTAATTCCAGCGGTATTCTTTTTTTGTGAACTCCAGTAGAAACGAGGGTTCCTTCGCAACCCATCTCCTTCAGTTTTTCAAGATCTTTCAGCCCACTCACTCCCCCACCCAAATATACAGGATTATCTGAAATTTCAAGCACTTCAGAAAGAAGCCTGAAATCTGGGCTACCCGAACCAACCCGCTTTATGTTCAAAACGATTATTCCGCGAATTGAATAAGAGTTCAGAAACTCAAGAGCTACTCTGAAATCTTTAAATCTTCCCGAAGCGTCAAGAAACTTCTCTTCGAGAAAATCAAAACTAACATAGCAATCCTTGCCAACTTTACCAATTTCTGTGATGTCAAAGGTCTCCGTTCCAAGAACGGGAATAAAGTTAAGATCTTTAAGCTCTCCGACATTCCGAAATCCACAATCTGCCATTATCTCTTCAACTCCGCTCGAGAGAGCTTTAAGAATTCCCATGTTGTCCCCAACTCGTTGAATTCTGTCCAAATCAGCAACGTATAAAAATTTGGGCCTAATTTCTGACAGAACTTCGATTGGATCGCTACTTTTAACAAGATGGCTACTCTCAGCTACAGGCCTATATTTCTTCCTTTCTCCCCTTTCAGCCAGAACCACAACTCCGTTCATTATGTCCATCACGAAAATCAGCTTCATAGTAGCCTGAGAAATGGATAGAGAAGCCTAAGCTTCAATGGGATTCTGCAGTGAAATATTTCCTCAAGATCTCTACTGTTCGCCAAATTCATCAAACTCGAGATTCTTTCATTTTTTGCAATAACGTCCCAAGCTTTTTTGATGCGATGAGATCTCATTAAAGCCTTCCAGAGATATTTTTTCCATAGCTGGTCATATTCCTCCAACGAACCTCCTTCAAAGTAATGATTCACGACTTTACCAGCCAAATCGCCCGCTATCATGGATATCGGAATTCCACCACCCGTATGGCTAATGATCATGCTTGCAGAATCGCCTGCAAAAATAACGTTCCCGTAAACGGCCTTTTTAAATGGCTTATCTACTGGAACTACTGCTCCGATTTTGCTTACAACTTCAGCCTTTTTTAAAAAACGACTCGAATAAGGATATTCTCTTACAAATCTCTCCAAAACCTTATGAACATTTTCATTAGAGAATTCTCTTCTAAAGCCAACACCAACATTTGCATAGCCATTTCCCTTTGGAATAATCCACGCATAGGCTCCCGGAGCGATGTCTCGACCAATAAACATGTAAACAGTATCTTCTTCGCAATCCACATTTCTCATGAGATACTGCTTTGTGGACGAGACTTCGTAATTCCACAGGCCCATGTCCTTCGCAATTCTCGAGTTGGCACCATCACTTGCAATAATAACTCTCGCTTCGTATTCACCTTTGTTCGTTATTAATTTGCCATCTTTAAAGCCCCTAATAACTGTTTTCAATTCCAATCGATGGTCAGATTCTTTTGCAATTCTCTGGATCATTTCGTCTCTTCTTACCACATGAAACTCAAAATCAATCCATAATTCCTTTCTATCCATGTTAAAACACACTCTCTTTGTTCTGTTGCTCTCAAACCTGCGCGGTATATCAAACAAAGAGTAATCATATAGATCTGGAAGTAAAGACTCCATTTCTTTCCTTGTCGGAATTATCTCTCCGCATTTTACTGGAAATCCAAGTCTTTCTCTTTTATCGATCCCAACTGCATCGATGTTCTTCGAAATCCTTCTAAGCGCGAACGCCCCGGCTATTCCAACACCAGCGACTACAACATCCACAATTGAATTCTGCTTTTCGGATTAAAAAACTTGGAGTGTGATCGGATTAAAATTCAGGTTTTTATAAGCAAGATATTTCTGTTATGCTTAATATTGATTTTCTCTCTGAGCTCGTTTACGAGCTTGCAGGCCTGGCATATTCTCTGAGAAGTTGGTTCTCCGCATATTTCACAGCTATTTAAATCAATCTGCGGATTCGTTATCTTTAAGCACTCTGAAAGTTTTTCAAGACTCCTGAGAATTGAGATCTTCCTCCCAGGATACTTTCTCTCAAATTCATACAAAAAGTCCCTGACAACGGCCCTTACGGGATAGTAACTGTATGGACACTCGTCAAAGATCAATGGATAACCTTTTAGAAATCCATAAGTAACGACTTCTTTTTCGTATAGCTCCATAAATGGTTTTATTCTCCTAATAAGCCCTTCTTGGTCTTTCTGCGGAATGAGTCTTGCAAGACGATCGATGTCCGCATTAATGAAGTTCATAAGAATCGTCTGTGACTCATCGTCAAGATTATGCGCAGTGGCTAATTTGTTCGCAGAAAGTTCCTTTGCAGACTTATTGAGCAGATACTTCCGAAATACACCACAATAGGAGCATGGTAGCTTTTCTCCTACTTTTACAATGTCATCAAGCTTTGTGGAGAAGTTGTCTTCAAATCTTGCAACATAGTGCTCTACACCCACTGTTTTTGTGACTTCTTTTGCTATCTTCAGGGTGTTTTCTCTATAGCCCGCTATTCCCTCATCGATAGTTATGGCCAAAAATTCAAGATCTCTGCGATCTCCGTAGATTTCCAAGAGAATCTCAGTTAACGTAACGCTATCTTTGCCACCACTCAATGCGATTGCAATTCTATCTCCTGATTCGATCATTTTGTGCTTTTTAACCGTTGACCTCACTTTTCTCTCGAAAAAAGTCATAAAATGCTTTTTACATAAATGCTTACCCGAATATCTCTGAAAGTAGACAGCCTTTCTAGTGCAGTAGGAGCAATTCATATTCAGGTTTTTAAGTTTGCCTTACTATATATTACCCTTATATCCATAATCTCATCCAATTTGGCAACTTCTCTTTTGAACTGCTCTATCTTATCTCTCTCAACCGCATGAACCATGAAGTATATCGGATAATTCCACTTTCTGCTTGGAATCCGCTCTATTAAATGAGTTATCTGATAAAAATTCAAAAGTCTTCTTGCAAGTCTTTCAGGATGCTCTGTAGAAATTACATTCATACCGTTGAACTTGAAACCTATTTTGGATTCGCTCAGCACACCGCTAAAATCCCTCACCACTCCTTTCTTTTTAAGTTCCTCAATAAGGCTAACTGCCTCTTCTTCCTGCATTCCAATCTCCCTGAAAGGTCTTTCAACAACCGGCAACGACTCAAGTCTTTTTATTTCCTCACCCAATCCAAGCTCATCAATAGTGGCAACTTTCTCAGGCTCAAAGCCATAACTCCAGGAAATTCCTCTATAAAGATCGTATTTCACATCCATTTTGTAAACCTTCTTCGTCGGAAGGATCACGAAGTCTTCTACTTTCAACTCGCTTGCAAGTTTCAGGACTATTTCTTCTATCTCCTCAACATTTCGACCCTTTAACGTAAACCAAACGTTGAATTCTGCATCCCTGAGATAGTTATGTTTAACCCTTTCTCCAAGCTCATTTATCTTTTTTGCATCTGCCTCATTAACCTTAAATCCAACGAGAGAAGATTGCCTATGGTTTGGAAAAGCCCTATAGTTAAGATTAGCACCGTATCTTTTTACTATTCCCGACGTGATGTATTCTCGAAGCTTTTTCTCAACAATTTCATACTTGATGCCCATTTTATCCGCCAGATCCACTATGGGGGTCGTGGACAGTGGAAGATCATACTGAATCGCCATTAGAAGCTCAGAATCCATTTTCAACACCTCTAAACTCTAAAGCCTTGTTTTCAGCAATTTTCTCAACGAATTTTTTCGCCTCCTCGAGGTTTCCAGTCTCCGCGATCTTCCAAAGTTCCGAACTTGAGCTAACAATACTGTAAATTTTCATCCTTGCATTTACAGGAATTTCTTTCTGCTTCATGAACTTTTTGAGATGTTCCATCGCATTGAGATACACAAAGATCGTTTTATCGCTCTCAAGAACATTCTGGAATATTTCCCGAACTTTTCTCGCAACAACTCCACTTCTTCCCTCAGTTGTTACTGCAAACCTGATACCATCTTTTCCTCCCTCGAAGGGAACTACTACCTCCGTTTCCTCAGCACTGTTGGCCAAATTTAGAAGAAAGCGATATTTTTTACTCAGATCGACGAACTTTTTATTCAGCCCCTTATCACCTATCGCAACAACCACGAGATCGAAATCCCTCAGTTCTTCATCCAATTCTGATGCTTCTTTTTTGACAAGATTTACCTTACCTTCTTCACTCAACTTTAAAAGTTCATCTGAAAAGTTTAAACTGAATACAGTAACTTTTGCACCCGTTTCCAAGAATTTTTTGGCTCTCGTGGTTCCAACATAACCTCCTCCGATTACAGCGACTTTTTTACCTTCGAATTCGATGAACAATGCTACCCTCATCAATTGGAATTCCTTACAAGTAATTTAATTTTGTCGATTTGAAAATGCTGTAGTTTAAGATTTTCAAAATCCAGAAACGTAAAAATTAAAAATTTATTTAAAATTCAGGCATTTCAGGTGCTCCGCCCTTTTCTTTTTCTTTCTCTTTCTCCTTCTCCAGCCCCTTCGCCGCAATGACGTCGTCAACTCTCAGAATCATCACTGCAACTTCTGTGGCAGACTGTATTGCCTGTGTCTTGACTCTCAAAGGCTCAATAACTCCCCTCTCCTTCATGTCAACTACTTTGCCTGTATCCACGTCAACACCCGCGTATCTCTGTCCCTTTTCGTGAGCGGACTTGAGATTTACAATAACATCGATCGGATCAATTCCTGCATTTTCTGCGAGAGTCCTTGGAATTACTTCCAGCGCGGTTGCAAATGCCTCAATTGCGAGCTGTTCTCTACCGCCAATGCTTGGAGCCCACTGTTTGAGTCTAAGGCTTAGCTCCATTTCTGGTGCTCCCGCTCCCGCTACGACTTTGCCGTCCTCAATTGCGCAGGCTACAACCCTTATCGCATCCTCAATTCCCCTTGCGATCTCGTCGACTACGTGTTCAGTGCCTCCTCGGACCAGTATCGTTACAGCCTTTGGATTCTTGCAACCCTCAATGAAGACCATTTTCTCGTCGCCAACCTTTCTCTCCTCGACAAGCTCAGCTTCACCAAGATCTGCCGGGCTTATCTCTCTCAGATCTGTGAGAATCTTTGCTCCAGTTGCTTTTGCAAGCTTCTCAATGTCGCTCTTCTTAACTCTCCTCACTGCAAGAATTCCGGCCTTTGCCAGATAATACTGGGCAAGATCATCTATACCCTTCTGGCAGAACACAACATTTGCTCCCGCCTTTGCAATCTTGTCTACCATGTCTTTGAGCATCTTCTCCTCCTGTTCAATGAATCTCTGCAATTTCTCTGGATCTGTGATTCGGATCTTCGCATCTATCTCGGTCTCCTTAACCTCAAGTGCAGAGTCGAGAAGGAGAATCTTTGCATTTCTGACTGTTTTCGGCATTCCTGGATGGACAACTTCCTTATCCAGAACGATGCCCTTGATCAACACTGTATCCTCAATGCTCCCGCCCTGTCTCTTCTCAATCTTTATGTTCTCCGTATCTGCCTTGTATTTACCATTAACTTCCTCAACGATCATCTTCACTGCATTCACTGCAATCTCTGAAAGCCTGTCCAAAGCAACTTCAGCCCCTTTTCCAGTCATTGCAGTGCTGGCAACTTTCTTCAACATCTTATCGTCATCCTTGCTAACAGAAATTGCGATGTCATTTAATATCTCAAGAGCCTTGTTTGCTGCCAGTCTATAGCCGTTTGAGATAACTGCTGGATGAATCTCCTGATCAAGAAGCTCTTCAGCCTTCTTCAGCAGTTCTCCCGCGATAACCACTGCAGTTGTTGTTCCATCTCCGACTTCGTTGTCCTGAGTCTTGGCGACTTCGATCACCATCTTTGCTGCTGGATGCTCTACGTCCATTTCCTTGAGGATTGTGACTCCGTCGTTTGTGATTGTTATATCTCCAAGGCTGTCAACCAGCATTTTATCCATTCCCTTTGGACCGAGAGTGCTTCTAACGGCTTCAGCAATTATTCTCGCAGCCGTAATGTTCATTCTCTGTGCATCCCTACCAACTGTTCTTTGAGTCCCCTCTTTAAGTATAAGCACGGGTGTTCCCTGAAGCACAGCCATTCAACCACCTCCTTACAGACTTTGGTGGATAGGTATTTCTATATAAAGTTTTCGGTTAATTTAATTATCGAGAAGAATATTTACTCGCAATGAATTCCATAATCAGTTTTGCTGCGAGATTTTGCGTCACCTTATTGGCATCCGGCACAACTTCAACGACGTCGAGGGCAACAATTCTATCAGAAATTTCAGAAAACACCTCAAGAAATATTTTAGGCTCTACACCAAAAGGCTCCGGTGTTGAAACCCCGGGTGCAAAGCTCGGATCAAAAACGTCGACGTCTATAGATAAATATATCCTCTCGTAATCCTCAATGAATTTTCCAATGTCTTTATAGCTTTTTAGATTCCACGAAAATACGTAGCTTATTCCATTTTTTTCTGCAAAAGCCCTTTCTTCTTTGCAACCACTCCTCACACCAGCAATTACAACATCAAATCCGTTCTCAAAAACCCTTCTAGTCGTGCAGGCATGATTAAACCTATTTCCATCAAATTCGTCCCGCAAATCAAAATGCGCATCAAAAACCAAAAAACAGCAGTTTTTAAACTTTTTTGTAGTCAAACAACTTATACTGTGCTCCCCTCCAAGAGCTATCGGAATTCCCGAGACTTTATTTAAAAATTGCTCAACTCTTTTTCCGATCTCCTCAAAACTACCATCACAGTTAATGTTTCCTGCATCGCAGACTTTTGCGAAGGATAGATCAAAGGAAAAAAATTGCGAATAAGATTCAAGATTCCAGCTTGCTTCCCTTATGGCATTTGGAGCAAACCTGGAGCCCGGTTTAAAAGACTGAGTAGCATCGTAAGGAATGCCATAGATTACGAACTCAGCATCCGTTATTTCAGAATTCGAAATTGAAAAATAGTTATCTATGTGCATTAAGCCATCCTTTCAATTTTTCTCTTTCCAAGAGACTCGATGTAGATTACTTCCTTTCCTGGTGAGATCTTATCTTTCAGATCCTCTGGAATTGGAAGCTCGAAAGTCTCAAAAGAGCTCAAATCCATAAGCTGGGCGTTATCTCTCGCGACACTGAGAACTTGGGCCCTCTTTCTTTCCACTATGGGTATGTAGATTTTGGCTGTAACCGGCTCTACAATGCTCCTTTTTTGCGAATCAAAGATACCTATGGCATCTATTCTCGCCTTCGCTGCTCCATGTTTCCCTGGTTTGCTTACAGAAATGCTTATGATCTCACATGGCTCTTCATCGATTACTATATACCCTCCTTCTCTCAGCTGTCGAACTTCTGCCTGCTCTTTCATAATAAAAACCGAAACAGGAAAATGATTTAAATCTTTTGGTATTTAGATGGTATTTAGACCCTAATGACATTTCTTGCAGAACGATAGAGTCTGTGCATAACCGCTTCACCGATCCCCTTTTCCTCGATACCCTCCACGAGTATCACTTCAGCCCCCATTTCCTCCGCTTTTCTCAATGCATCGAACAAATTCATAGCATAACTTTCTGGGCTCTCTCCAACTTCTATAACTCTGCCACCATAGACATTTTTCTTGGCTATAACCACAGAATTTTCTTTTTTTGCAAGAAAACTCCTGATCGCTTCTTCAACTTTCTCACCAACAAAAACATAGACGTCTGCAGAAATATCATATTGCCCAAAGATGTCCTCAGAGAGAACAAAATCCACGAATTTCTTTAATACTTCTGTGCTAACTGCACCGGGACGAATCAATTTTGGCGGATTGACCGTAACATCCAGAATGGTTGACTCTATTCCAACCATGCACTTACCAACCACTATTGCATCAATTTTGTCCCCAAAATCCGCCATTACATGTTCAGCTTTTGTAGGACTTGGTCTTCCGGAAATATTTGCTGAAGGAACTACAATCGGCCTTCCAAGCTCTCTGATAAGTGTCAACGGAATCTCATGCGCTGGCATTCGCACAGCAACCTTATCTGAATTTGCAGTGACAATAGGCGGAATTTTCTTATTTTTAAGCAAAAGCGTAAGAGACCCAGGGAAAAATTCTTTAATAAGTCTTTCTGCTATTTCGTTTACTTCTGCAATATTATATATTTCATCAATTCCACCAACACCAACTATCAGCGGTTTATTTCTCGGTCTATTTTTTACCTTGTAGAGTCTATCCACGGCTTCCTCGTTAAATGCATCACACCCAAGTCCATAGACAGTCTCAGTTGGAAAAGCAACAATACCTCCTTTTCTAAGGATATCAACTGCTCTTCGAAGATCCCTTTCCACAGGATAGAGAAGTTCCATAAGAAAGTTCGCCCTAAGACTTTAAATTCTCTCTGAACAAAAGCTTTTTTATCTTTAATCTGCTATTGATTCCATGGCTGATGACAGGTTTCAGGCGATTGTGGAAGAAATCTACGAAAAGTTTAAAATTTATGGTGTTACAAGAAAAGAGATTGAAAGTAGATTGAAGCTCCTTCTTTATGAATTCAAAGTTCCTGAAGAAGAGGCCAAAAAAACCATAATAAATGGTCTGAGAAAGAACTACAATATTGCAAAAAGTGATTTAAAACCTCCTTTAACCAAAATCTCGGAAATAGAGCCAAATAAGTGGGTCAGTTTAAAGGCAAAGGTAATCCAGCTCTGGGAACCCAACAGCCCCGCTATTGCTCAAACGGGCCTCATAGGAGACGAAACTGGCACTGCAAGATTTGTTGTGTGGGCTAAAGCAAACAAGAAAAGGTTAGAAGAGGGTAAGTGTTATCTTTTTGAGAGAGTTGTGATCGACGAGTTCATGGGGCTTAAGAGTGTTAAAGTTACCAGTGCAAGCGAGGTTAAGGAAATAAACGAAAACATCGAAGTAAAAGAAGAAAAAGCAGAAGTTGAAGTTGTTGGGGCACTTATTGCGATTCAACAAAATAGCGGACTGCTTCAGAGTTGTAAAATTTGTGGAAGAGTTGTAAAAGCAGGGGTTTGTATTGAGCATGGGAAAGTTGAAACAAACGACATCCTGCGAACGAGATGCGTTCTCGATGATGGAGAAAGAATCTACGATCTCATATTGAATGAGGACAACATTAAAGCTTTAACAGGAATAGGGCTCAAAGAGGCAAGAAAACTCGCCGAAGAGCACTTAGACAGAGGTATAGTGCTTTTAGAGATCAAGAAAAAGCTTCTTGGCAGATATTTACGTGTTCAAGGCGAACTGAGGTTTAGATCTCTAACTGCCAACAAAGTTGAGTTCTACCGTCCTAAAATACTTGAAGAAGTTGAAAAAGTTTTAAGGGAGGCGGAAGCATGATAAGAAGTGCCAAAAGGGAGGTAGCAAAAAGGTTGTTTTCAAAAGAGTTTAACTCTTCCAAATACAAGGTAGGTGGGGAAGGAGAAAAGGAAGCAGTATACGTTTTAACTCCTCTTGGCTTGAGATGTAATAGAGTTTTTATAGTCGGTGTGTTGCTCGAAAAGGAAGAGGTGAAACCCGATTCAGATATGTGGCGAATTCGTATTACAGATCCAATGGGATCCTTCTTAGGCTTCGTTAGTAAGTTCCAGCCCGAAGCTCTTGATTCGCTGGCAGACATAAATCCGCCAGAAATAGTTTCGGTAACTGCAAAGGCAAAACTACTTGAAAGAAACGATCGAAGTTTACCTCTTCTTAGGCCCGAGAACATAAATGTTTCTGATTTCGAAACTCGCGATTATTGGGTATTAGAAACTGCAAAAGCCACTCTAAAGAGAATTAAAGCACTCGAGATGGGAGAAGATAAAATAGTATTAGAAAAATACAATCCCAACCTCGAAGATTTTCGAAAAGCCGTTATAGATGTGCTGATGAAGCTAAGAGAAGAACAGACAGTCATTGAAGACGAGAGTGAAGAAGAGGAAGATAAAGATTTGGGATTTGAACTTGACGAAGAGATAATCGACCTAAGCGATTTCGAAATCGGAGACTGATCTTTCATAATCAAGCTCCGTAATTATACCATTTTTATTGAGAATTCTGTTTGCATCTTCTAAATCTCCACAATCCTTTATCAGTTTTGCTGTTTCGTTTATTTCAAATACATTCTGCGCTTTGAAGTAAAAAATAAGAGCCGAAATCGGGGTTACCAACACAGTCCTTCCTTTTCGTATCTTCTTCAGACCAAAATCTCCCCTAAAGGCCATAATCGGAATTTTACTGGCTTCAGTAACCACCTCCTTGCAAAGAGTTAGCATTTGTGTGCAGTCCTCTGCAGTTATGGCAGAACAGCCCAGAAACCCACCATTCTTGTAAATTTCAGCAATGTTGAGCATCAGTTCCTCAAATTTCAACTCCCCGTCGCTGCCAAGCCCAACTACAGCAACAAGGCCGTTGAGTTCGTTAAGCACAGCAACGCTTACAGCATCCGCAAGCGGACTACGAACGCCAGATTCGTATCCCACCGCAAGAGCATCGCCACCCGCATCAACGCCAATCGTGATTCCAATTTTTTTCTCTTTGATGAATTCCTCCAATCCAAATGTAAGCTTTTTTACTCCCTTTGTGATATCGAGGGCAAAAACTTCTCCTAATTGCTTTACAGATCTTGCAAGATTTGGCTTAACGCCGTAGTTCGTAGTAGTGTTTTCTTTGACTAATGCAATAACTTCGTTGAATATTTCAGCATTTTTTAGTTCATGAATCGCTCTCGGCCCGGGTTTTGGGTCTAGAATGAGCCTATCCCATAAAACCCCGCCATGGATAACATCAAATTCAAAAAGTCTAAGGAAATTTGCAACGGGAATCGTGCTTACTATGTCTCCTCCACCACCCATACCAAAAACAAAGGCTCTTTTCTGCTTGATTTCTTTTAGCATCCTGATTAACTCCATGCTTACTTAGCTGAACCATTGCATATCTTTTTTGCTGTCTACTCTTCGATTTCATACAAGTTCAAAACTGGGAAAGATTTATAACTAAAAAACACATTCAGTTTTAACATGAGATTTGCAAGTCTGCTCCTGTTAATGGGTATGATCGTCGGGGTTATATTATTTCTTGGCTGTTCTCAGCCATCGATAGTTCCTGAAACTGTCCCTGAAGCAAAAGTAGACTGGAATAAAAACTTTTACACAAGTTTGCATTATACAAGGCAAGGAAAAATAACATTCTATTCTGCAGAACATGGAGGAGCGGAGCTGATAACAGGAAAGCCCATAGACGATTTTGGTTGCATTAAGTGTCATGCAAACACAAAGGCGAACGGTGATCCGATTTCAACTGAAACTTACACTCCAGACTGCTACGACTGTCATATAACTCCGGGAGACAAAGTGAACGATTCAAGATGTTTAGAATGCCACGCAAGGCAGAGAACTGAGATTGCAGTGCTTAATCTCAGTGATGTTCATAGAGGAATGGGTTGTATGGACTGTCACAGCAAAGAAGATGTGATGGGGGATGGAAATCATTATCCTACTCTACTAAAAAGAGAGACAAGAGTTGAGTGCACGGATTGCCATCAATACAACGGTAGTGCTGTTCATAATCTGCATGGAAAGGTTTACTGCACTTCCTGCCATCAAACTACAGTCATAGCCTGTTACAACTGCCATCTCGATAGCGCTGAAAAGCATCAGAAAAGAGCTTTTCGACCATTCGCCGGATTCGAAATACTTGTTAACTACAACGGTAAAGTGTATCCTGCAAATTTCATGACTGCAGTGTATCACAATAAGACCTTCGTAACAATACAGCCGTTCTACTCACACTCTATCAGCGAGAAGGCAAAGAAATGTGATGAGTGCCATGGAAATGAGATCATCAAAAACTATCTTGCCACCGGGAATATAGTGATGACCAGATGGAACGAAACCAACAAGAGCCTTTCAATAATTCGAGGAGTCGTTCCTCTGCCCGAAGACTGGAAGTCGGCTCTTAAATTTGACTATATCACCTACATTGGGGACCCTTCAAATCCCGTAAAGCCTGAACCGTGGAACTGGACTTATGTAAAGAGTGAGTCCGATGTTATGCAGATCTGCTGTGCAGAACCTTTGACAAAAGAGCAGATTGAAAAGCTTGCAAAAGAATACGGAAAGGGTAAAACATCTTAAAATTTTTATTTAAAATTTTAAATAGCCTCTTCTTTCAAGCCATTCAACCTGTGGGTTTGTGTAGCGCCAGATTATATCTGCACGATCCTTCTGAAACGGCCAAGGAACTACTATTACAACGTCTCCTTCTTTAATCCAGATCTTCTTTCTCATTTTACCCGGAATCCTTCCCAGCCTTTCAACACCATCTTCACATCTTACCTTGATATGTCCCGCACCAAGCATTGAAGTGACAATACCAAACATTTCGCCTTTACGTTTGTCTGGAAGTTTTACTCTTATTACTTCCTCCTCCCCCAGAGCGACACCTCCAAGATAAGAAAGTGGAATGGCTTAAATAGTTTATCTAAATAGTTTTCTCTGTAAAGCATCTATCCTCTCTCCAAGCTCCCTCAATTCGGGTCTAATTGCTCTCGAGATCCTATCTTCGAGTTCATCTGAGCTTATTACAATAGTTCTTTTAACACTCTGGAATTCTTCAGTCATTTCTCTCATTCTCATTTCTACGGTAATTAATAACATTGCCAAGCTTGTCATAAGTAGTGCAGCGAGAAAAACGAGAGTTGGTTCAAATCGATTATACATCGACAGCCACTGATAGACGAGAGCCGCTGCAGAGAAAACCATTACGATCGAAAGAACAACCTCTCTGAGCATTTCTCTCCAGCTAAGCATGTCTTTCTTTAAACTTATGACTATTTATACTTTTTTATTAATCCGAGAATTCAACGGAGCTGGGCGATTCAAGGGTAAACGATTTATTTGATAAATGTCAATGAGAACTTGTGGAATTTGTTGCTCATCCGCTGATCAAAGAGATGACTCTCGAAAGAAGGCTATATCAGATTGCAATAGCAATGAATGCCTTGCTTAAAAATACACTTGTTATACTGCCCACAGGACTCGGAAAAACTTCTGTGGCAGCACTGGTTATCGCTTCAAGACTGCTAAATGAGAACGGCAAAGCGCTATTTCTTGCTCCAACCAGACCACTCGTAGAACAGCACGCAGAATTTCTCAGAAGAACCCTAAAAATAGAGGAGAACAAAATAGTGGCTTTGAGTGGTGAAGACGAGCCAGAAAAAAGAAGAAAGCTGTGGGAAATAGCAAAAGTTATTGTTGCAACCCCTCAGGTGGTTGAAAACGATTTAATCGCAGATAGGATAAGCATAGAAGATGTTGTAGTCGCTGTTTTCGATGAAGCCCATCGTGCAGTTGGAAATTACAGCTATGTCTTTATTGCAGAAGAATATATTAAAAAAGCAAAAAAACCTCTCATTCTGGCCCTCACAGCTTCACCGGGTAGCGATCCAGAAAGAATTCTAGAAGTTGTAAAAAATTTGCACATCGAATCTATAGAGCTCAGAAGTGAGCATGACGATGACGTCAGGCCATATGTAAGCGAAAAAGAGATCGAATGGGTTAAGGTCGAAGTTCCCAAGGAGATAATGGCGATTAAAGAGAAGATTGAAACAAGTTTGAAGGTAAGGTTAAGGAGAATGAAGGATATAGGAATAGAGATTCCAGAAAAAGCTTCTAAAAGAGAACTTCTTGAGATTCAAGAGCTCATCCAGACTGAACTTGGAAAAGAGCAGAGACCAGAACTTTATGAGGCCATTTCTCTTTTGGCAGAGATCCTAAAGCTCTCCCATGCAATCGAGCTAATTGAAACGCAGAGTGTTGAGAGTTTCAAAAGTTATCTTAACAAGATCCTCAAAGAGAGTTCTTCTAAAGGTGGTAGTAAGGCCGCAAAAAGTATAGCTAACGATCCAAACTTTAGGGATGCACTTTTACTTGCAATGAGGCTAAAAACAGAACACCCAAAAATTGAAAGACTTAAGGAGGTTATTAAAAAACAATTAGAAGAAAATGAAGATTCCAGGATAATAGTATTCACGAACTATCGTGATTCTGCAGATTTTCTTGTCTCTGAAATTTCGAAAGTTGCCCCTGCAGTCAAATTCATCGGCCAAGCAGATAGAGAGAACGAAAAAGGTATGAAACAGAGAGAACAAATCGAAGTTCTCCAGAAATTCAAAGAGGGAATTTACAAAGTCCTTGTTGCAACTTCTGTTGGCGAGGAGGGACTCGACATTCCGGCAACTGATCTCGTTATATTTTACGAGGCTATTCCCTCAGAAATAAGAGCAATACAAAGGAAAGGTAGAACTGGAAGAGGAAGAAAGGGAAGAATAGTGGTTTTGATGGCTAAAGGAACGAGAGATGAGGCCTATTATTATACAAGTCTGAGAAAAGAGCGTTTGATGTTCGAAAAGCTTCGTGAAATTAAAGCCATGCTCGATAAAGGTGAACCTAAAGCACAGGCAAAATTAACGGACTTCGAAAAAACAGGAATTAAAATCATAGTTGACTCAAGAGAGTTGCGATCAGAAGTCGTTAGGTTACTAAAAGAAGCTGGAGTGGATTTAGAAGTTAAAAATCTCGAAATCGCAGACTATATACTGAGCGATAGGGTTGCCATTGAAAGAAAGACAGTAGATGACTTCGTTGACAGCCTTATTTCCGACAGACTTTTCTCACAGCTTATCAAACTGAAGTCCTATGAGAGACCTATTATAATAATCGAAGGTGAAAACATATACCGAAGGGCTGTGCATCCCAATGCAATTCGGGGAGCACTTGCAACCATTGTAATTGATTTTGGAATTCCTCTGATCTTCACAAAGGATGAAAAAGAAACTACAGACTTTATTTTGGCCATAGCAAGAAGAGAACAGGAGGATAAGAAAAGGGAAGTTGTAGAACACTATGGAAAGACAAAGAGAACTCTCAAAGAAGAGCAGGAGTACATCGTCTCAGCCATATCAAACGTTGGCACTGTGATCGCAAAAAATCTACTTGAACATTTCCAAACAATAGAAAAAATAGCTACTGCAAGCGAAGAAGAGCTAATGGAAGTGCCAAAAGTTGGAAAAAAGACCGCAAAACGCATAAGACTCGTGATGTCAATTCCCTATAGTGAGGCTGATAAATACGATATAGAAAATTTTTAAATCTGAGAACCCCTTAAATTTTAAAGGCCACGGTAGCTCAGCAGGGAGAGCGCTTGCTTGGTAAGCAAGCGGTCGCGGGTTCAAATCCCGCCCGTGGCTTACTTTGTTCAAAATCCAAACCCTCCACTTCCTCATTTCTCTCTCTGTTGATTTCTATCCAAAAATTAGCTATCTGGTTCATTAGTTCTCTTTCTATCTCTAAAACGAAACCCTCAAAGTCCAATCTTACAAAATTTCCCCTAACGCTTAGGCTAACACTTTTTAAAGACTTTTGGTATTCATAACTAACTTTCCAATCCATGTTCTCACCCACTCATGATAGGCGAATGGATAAGTTAAAGTTTATTATGAATTTTTAAAATTCCTAAACAAAAAAAGTAAAATAAGATAATTAAAACTTGGTGCCAAAAAATAAACTCCCTTTTACGCATACTCCATCAGAAAGACATAAAAATAAGCAGATCGGTTTTAATTGAAATACTTTTGAACTATGGGTTCATGTATCTTGATCAAAGGAAAGGAGATATTATAGGTTTAATAGATCAATCACGTAAGAACATTAAGATGGGCTCCGAGAAGGGCAGGAGGAAAAAAGTATGATGGAACTCAAAAGAGAGAATACAATTTTGACAAGAGTTGATGACTACATCATTGAAAGGATCAATGCAATAGTTGAGCAGTCAAAAGACCTAAATTTAACGAAGTCCGAAGTGGTTTACGTGATCCTTAAAGCCTTCTTTGCAATCAACCCAAAGGATGACATCAAGAAAGTAAGAGAGCTAATAATAAAGAATCGCCAAGGTGTTATCAAATACAAGAGCTAAATCAACTCATCCAATACAAAAAGGATCCCCTAAGACCATTATATTAACCGCTATACCGAATAAGAACAATAAGACCAGACTAACAAACGATTCTTTTTTCATAATTTTTTGGACTCTCTCCTTGAACTCGGAAACCTTACCGCATAGCTCACGATCCAATATAGCCAAGGCAATCGAAGCTATGAAAGGTGAACCATTAACTATCAGATACTTGAGCTTTTCAATATCCAATTCACCCATTCAAAAGACGATGTAGTTCTCAGGTTTATAAAATGTCCAAGACTACTTTTTATCTATAACACTCAGAAAATCTTTCATCAAATTGGGATTATCCCTTAAAACTTTTAGAAACTCAATCATCTCTTTAGCCTTTTTAAGCAAATCGGTATCTCGAATAGCTAAATCTATAAGCTCCTTGGTAATATTGGGTTCCTCAATCTCAAATCTTAATCTCTCCTTTTCATCCAGTATCAAAGCACATTGACTACAGTATTTGGCTGTGGGCTCATTCACCTTTCCACATCTTGGACATCTTATAGGTTTGGTCACCTTAGGTCTCTCTCCATCGAGTCCATAGAGCTCATGGATCACCCTTTCCACATCACGATTGGCAAGATGGATATAGACTCTTGGCATATCGCTACCAATAACCCAACCTAAATACTTCGATATTATGCTTTCACCTACACTGCTCAATGCTAAAACTGTAGCTCTTGAATGTCTCAATATGTAAGGATGAACTCTTTTCTTAATTCCCGCCTTTTTTGCAGAATTCTTTATAACCTTGGCTAAATTAGCATATTTCAAAGGTTCTCCAAAACTCCTATTACTCAAACTACAAAATAGATAGGCGTCAGGATCATTTCCGAATGGGTGCATTTCTAACCATGCCCTTAGATATGGAACAGACATCCTTAAAGGAACTACTCTCTCTCCAGTTTTCCCGAAAACTTTAACTCTCGCCTTAAGTTCCCCTTCTCTCTTGTCAAAATCGATATCTTTTATCCTTATTCCCGCCAATTCAGAAGTTCTAAAACCACCCTCATAACCTAAGGCTAAAATAGCCTTATTTCTTAAATTATTTCTTAAATTTCTCTCAAGTTCGATCATCCTTAATTTTTCTTGTATTCGTTAACTGTTTCCTTCTTATAACCTCTCTTTTCCAAGAAAGCGAGAATTTCGATAATACCCTCTTCGTTCCATTCTGAAAAAGGTTTATTCCTATTATAGAATTTAAAGATTAATTCTTTGTTTAAATCGCAAATAGAAGACTTCTGAATCTTTTCTATCTCTCGTTCTATGTCGCTATCGAAGTTGTAAAGCATGAAGATAGTTTCAAAATAAGTATAAAAAAAGTAGGGTTTTAACTTTCAAAATCTAAACCCCGCCGGCGGCTTTTCTTTTAATTCTGTTTCTTGGAATGAGGAGATCATCAACGATCTTGTTTCGCAAGTTGAGTTAAGGACAAGGGATAAACGCTACGTCAAGGCTTTAAAGCTGAGATTGAAGCGATTTTCTGAGTTTTGTTCATACTCCACAAATCTTAACAACATATTAATTTATATAAACGAAATCGAAGCACCATTTGTTGAAAAAATCGATCTTCCATCCAAGCCACGTCGACTTAAGAAGGTTATAAAGCTGAAGGAAATCCAGAACACCTTAAAAAAGCTTCAGAATTTTAGCGAGTTGCAGAAGCTAAGGTTAACCACAGCCATTCTAATCTCTGCAACCTCAGGAATTAGGGCTGAAGAGCTATACAAGTTGCAAAGAGATAACGTAGATGTGGAAGAGCGAATGATAAACATAGACTTCAGAATCACCAAAGACTATGAAGAGCGTTTAACTTTCTTCTCTGAGGAGGCGAAGCAATGGCTTGAAAGCTATTTGTCCATAGCTGGTAAAACACTATTTCCAGAGACAAGCATAAGAAGATGTTTCAGAAAACTGGATTCTTTCCTTGGGCTTAGGCACATGCGAAAGTTCTTCTCTCAGCAAAGCGATCGCTTGGGGATGCCAACAACGATTAAAAAAC